>CAJPSJ010000135.1 GCA_905373295.1 uncultured Campylobacter sp.
GCTTAGAGTGTCTTCAATATTAAAATTTAGAATTTTAAAAAATTCCAAATTTTAAGATCCTCGCAACTAAAATTATGAGAATTTTTATACTTTGTAATTTTCGAAATTTTAAAGCTTAAATATGCTTAAAATTTCAGAATTACGCAGATTATAAAATCCTAAATTCTAAAATTTTGCGCTTACACGGGGTTTTGAAATTTTGCTTGTAAGCCGGATTTTAAAATTCGCGCCCGACTGAATTTAAAATTTTAAAATTTCGCCGCAAAATAACGCATGGACGCAAAATTTTTGCTCGCACATACTTTAAAAGCTCGCGTAAGTTTTAAGTTTCGCAGAAGCTATGTAAGCAAGTATAAATTATCTACGCCGAGTGTTTTGACTCATTATAGCTCTTTGTGCCGCCAGCTCAAATATCCGCGCGGTGATAAATTCTGCGAGCTGAGCTAATTTAAGCCCATTATTAGATTAGTTATGTATAATGCGATTTCTTTTTGTGGACAGATGGGTGAGTGGCCGAAACCACACCCCTGCTAAGGGTGCAGCTTCTAACCGGGGCTCGAGGGTTCAAATCCCTCTCTGTCCGCCACCATTAGTTACGTTTTGTATTTTTTCATCACTTTTTATAACTCTCAAATCTCTTTAAAATATCGGTATATTCAGCATTATATCTTAAAAATAACTTTGTTTTATCATCTTTTATCACTTTTCATTTAATATAATCATAAGCAAAAAAAGCGGACAATATCACGGACAAAAACAGAAATCTAAAAACACAACCGGGAAGTGTCCGTTAAAATGTTAAACGATACCAAGATAAAGGCTTTAAAGCCCAAAGAGAAGCGATACAAGGTCGGGGATGGGAGAATTTATACGTCCAAGTCATGCCAAGCGGCACAAAAACGTTCATTTTCGAATTCAAAAGCAAGCTTAGCGGCAAGTATAAGCGTATAAGCATAGGAAGATACCCGATCGTAAGTCTGTTTGCCGCGCGCGAGAAAAGATTAGAATTTCAAAAAATTTTAGCGGTGGGAGACGAACCTACAAATAAAGCAAGACCAAATTTAACGAGCTTCGAGAGCATATTTAAGCTCTGGTTTGAAAATAAAAAGCAAGAAGTAAGCCCAAAGCAAGCCTTTACTCATCAAAGATACTACGAGCGATTTTTCTTCCCGAAATTTGGCAAAGAGGATATAAAAAACGTCACTAAAAGGCAAATTTTAGAGGCTTTGGATAAGCTAAACAAAGAGGGCAAATTCGAAACACTAGATAGAGCGTTAAATTCTATCTCACAGCTTTTCAGATGGGCGGCGATGAATGATTATGTAGAGCATAGCCCTACTTATGCTATCGACAAAAATGCACTTTTTAAAATGCCCAAAATAAAGCACTATGCGGCAATTTTTGACGATAAAGGCATTAAGAATCTAATCGGTAATATTAAAAATTACGACGGCGATGTTAGGGTTATAACCGCAGGACTTTTCGGGCTACTTACGGCACAGCGCCCTTTTAACGTTAGATCGGCTAAATGGAAAGAGATAAGTTTTGACGATAAAATTTGGATAATACCCTCAGGTAAGATGAAAATGAAAGAGGAGCATCGTGTGCCGCTATCTACGCAAGTAATCAGACTTTTAGAAAATTTTAAGAAATACCGCTTCAACTCTGAGTTTTTGTTCCCGTCCATAAAATCCGTCAAAAGACCGATAAGTGATAATTCCGTCCGAGCTATGCTTAGAAATTTAGGCTACACGAGTGACGATATAGTTCCGCACGGATTTCGCGCTATGTTTAGCACGATTTGCCATGAAAATTTAAGCGAGCACGGGCAGAGCGAGCGAATAATAGAGATGTGTTTGGATCACAATGAAAGAAACAAAGTAAAAGCCGCCTATAATCACGCTATAAATTTGCGAGAGAGGCGACTTTTGATGCAGTGGTGGGCGAATTATTTATCAAGGCTGGACCCGGATTTATAATCAAGCAAACTAGCTAGATCGTAATAAATTACCTTGGAATTGCATTTTTTTCGCTTGATCAGCCCTTTTTTAGCTAAATTTGTAAGCGTATTCACACCTTTAAAACCCAAAATTTTTAAAGCTTCTTTGGCAGTTACCATAGTATCGGTCATTTCCTCATCTCCTCTATCCTTGCACCAAGAGCGTAAAGCGGGGTTAGATTGATCGCGTTTAAAAACAGCATCTTTGCCTCTTTTTTCGTATGTCTACAAGCACTCCTTTCCCAGATACCAGGGTGGTTTTTAGTATTATATTCCCAATACCAAAGCACATCGTCGACCTTTATGAAACCATCTGGGCAAAAGGGTAAATGTGAAATGTCGAGATGCAGACTATCTTTATCAACGCCCGCAACCTTGCAAATATCGTGTTTTGTTAACACTTCTCCGTTACATTTACATTTTAAAATGACCTTATCGCCAGCCTTAAAATTTTGGTCTTCGGTTTTCAATTTAATGCGGTAGACGTGTGTATCCCAGCTCCACTTAGGCATAAAGCAATCTTGCCAATATTCATCTATTAGCTTGCGGAATTCTATCTCTTCTCCATTCTCGTATGCTTGCATTACTGCGATCATTTCCCCTGTTCTCATCTTTTTGCCTCCATCAATTTCGGATTTTCATAGGCGTTACCGATAACGCACCATTCGCCAGACTCATTAAGACCATAAATCTTGTCCGTATCACCAATCGGCTCAACGATAAAGCAGCCCATTTCAAAAATAACGCTTCCTATAGTATTTTCTAAAGGATACTTATTTCCGGACGGCGATATGGAGTTGAATTTGACGATGTCGCCTTCATAAATTTCAGTTCCGTTTTTATCCTTCATCCCGGTATACTGCATAAAATCAAAATTTTTTGATTTTGTTAACAGCGGCTTATATTTGATATCTTCCCACTGAAGCATAGTTTGGAAACCCTTGCTCCAAGCTCTAAATTTTATCTCTCTCATATCGCCCTCCTTTCTACGGCTTTTATAAAATTCGGTATTTTCATCTCGATTTTTGGCTCATACTCCGTTTTATTCACGCTTACTTGCCTAATCTCTTTTTGTATCGCCTCTTTGGTCTTTTCGATCACGCCCTCAATCATTTTTAAAAACTCCGCCTCTTTGCGCCTGATATTTGCTATGACGTTTGCTTCCGCTTCACTCGTGACGATGTAGCAATTAACCTCACGTTTTTGCCCGTAACGATACACGCGGCGCAAACTTTGAAAAAGCCCTCGAAGCTATCGCTTAGGCTGGCATATATCACGTTAGCGCAGTGCTTTTGCCAGTTCATACCAAAGCCTGCAATTTTTGGCTTTGTGATTAGGCATTTTATTCGCCCGTTTGCAAAACCCTGCATAACACGTGCTTTAAATTCATCGCTATCGCTCCCTTTGATCTCTATGCTTTGCTTTACAAGTTTTTTCAAAAGTGCACCTTCATCGTTTAGCTCACACCATATCAGAAAATTTTCATCAGATCCGTTACAAATCTCAGCCACTTTTTCGCACCTCTGTTTTAGGCTGTCTCTTTTGGCGGCGCGCCGCTCATTTAGCGTCTGTGCTGCAACAGCAAAAAGCGTATCGCTTGGCGTGCTTTCAACCTCGATATGCTCTAAATTTAGCTTTGGCAGTTTAAATTTCGCGTCCTCGTCCGCGCTGTATCCTAAATCGGACGGCTTGGTAAAAAACGCCGCCCACGTGGCTATAAATTCCCAAAACGGCTTAACCGCATGCCCTTTTAGTATCCACTTTGATGTCTCGCCGCCATCATGCACAAAATACATCGAAAGCATCTCGGTTAGGCTCATTATGTTTAAAAATTCCGTGTGATTACCAAGCTCAGTATAATCATTTGGCGATGGGGTCGCGGAGCAAGCGAGCTTATAAGGCGTGCTTTTAAAGCTCTCGATTATCATTTCGCGGCTTTTTGATGTGTAACTTTTTATGCGCGAGCTTTCATCAAGCACCAAAGCTACAAACGCGCACGGGTCAAATTTATCAAGCTTTTCATAGTTTGTAATATTTAACCCGTTTATCACATCCGCACCGCTTTCGCAATATTTCACGTCATAGCCTAAAATCTCTTTTATCTCGCCTACACTTTGATGCGCCACAGCAAGCGGAGCAAGGATTAAAATCGGCTTTTGCTCTTTTAGCCAAATTTGATAAGCCCACTCGCCTTGCATCGCGGTTTTACCGCTACCCGTCATTGCAAAGATGGCAAAATGACCCTTTTTAAGGGCTAAATAAACTAAATCTTTTTGATATTCAAAGAGTGCAGGGTTTAGCTCACCCCTTGATATCTCTAAGCTTTTAAAATTTACCGATTTTCGCTTTGAAGCTAAAAAATTATCGTATGTCATTTTTATACCTTTGGCGTTATACAACTTTTAAAAAACTCGGGCATAGATCGAATTTCATTCGCTCCGTCTAATCTCTCGTCAAGACTACTTATTATCTCTTTGTGCTCATCCCAGGTTAGGCACGTCATTGCTTTTTGCATGGCTAAGGTGCGCGCATTTTGTAGCTTTGTCATTAAAATTTTCATATCACGATCTGCTTTAAAGAGCGCGATTCGAAGCAATTCATACTCCCTTATCTCTTTATTGCATATTTTTCGGACTTTTTTCATGTATCTATACTGAATCTCTTTCATCGTTTACCTTTTAAAATAGGGTTTTTTGTGCGCGCTCTTTTAACGCTAGCTCGCAGTTTTTCTTAGCTACTCTAAAATACGAGCTTTTTAGCTCGATACCTACGCCTTTGCGCCCCATTTTCACGGCTTGATATACCTCGCTGCCTATGCCAAGAAACGGCGTGAGAACGACATCGCCCGGGTTGCTCCACATCTGGATACCTCGCTCGATCACGTCAAGCTGCAACGGACAGATATGCTTTTCATCGTCATCGTCGCGGCTACCCTTCAAAGATAATGTATTGCTAGGATTTATATCCATCCATACGGGGCTCGCGTATCTTTGCCATACCTCGATACTACCACGATTTAGATTGCCTTTGTTTTCGTCAAATTTAGCTGTTATTGGACTGCCGTCGCCGCAATAATAAGTAAATGCTCCGCTGATCGGCTCGGCATTTTCCCCGCGCTTTCTCATCGTGACAAGATAGTCCGGGATGCCTTGACGGCTCATTGCGCTATCTTTGATAACCTGTTTATGCAGTAGCCCGAGCGCCTTTGTGCGTTGCTGCGCGATAACGGGGTCTTTCCAGATGCAAACCTCACTATGAAAAATAAAGCCGATCTCTTCAAAAAGCCTTATTAGCTCGCCTCTAAAATCCCTAATGCCGATAAAGCCGTCTCTGGCTTTGGAAGTGGGTAAATTTATGCAGTGAAAGCTCATCAAACGCCCGGGTTTTAGCACCCTATGAAGCTC
>CAJPSJ010000136.1 GCA_905373295.1 uncultured Campylobacter sp.
TCGCGCACCCGCCTAAAATCTACGTCGAGAATGTCCGTGCAGACGCGGTTTAAAAAGTGGCGGTCGTGGCTGATGACTACGAGCGTGCCGGTGTGGCGATTTAGCTCAAACTCGAGCCACGAAATGGCGTCGATATCGAGGTTATTGGTCGGCTCGTCCAAAAACAGCACGTCGGGACGCGGGAAGAGCACCTGCGCGAGCAGAACCTTAAATTTATCGCTCGTCTCGATCTCGCTCATCTTTTTATCGAAGTCACTAATCCCCAGCGAACTTAAAATTTTCTCGATCCGCGTTTCGTACTCGTAGGCGGGATCCTCCTCCGCGCAGATCATCTCAAGCTCGCCGAGACGCTCGTTTATCTCGTCGTTAAACTCGCCCGCTTCGTAAAGCTGCGTCTTTTCGCGCACGGCGTCATAAAGGCGCTTGTTGCCGTAGAGTACGGCGTCTTTGACGCTGAAGCTTTCAAAGGCGAATTGATCCTGCCCCAAAACACCGATTTTAAGCCCGCTTTCGATCAAAATTTCGCCGCTGCTTGCTTCGATCTGCCCGCTTAAAATTTTAAGTAGCGTCGATTTGCCCGCACCGTTTGCGCCGATGAGGCCGTAGCGCCTGCCCTTATCGAGGCTTAAATTTACGTTTTCAAAAAGTAGCTGTTTGCCAAAGCGCATCGTTAGATCTTTGATTTCAACCATATTTTTCCTTTTAAATTTCTCTTTGCATTGCCTTGCGCGCGGGCTTCTGCCAGATTTTACGCGCAAATTTCATCTCGTGGTTTATTGCGGCATTTTGCGCCGCTCGGGGCCGCGATAAATTTCTCCTATTGTAGCTTAAAATTCTGAAATTTCGCCGAAGAGGCGCGAGCCGGCGCGATTAAATTTAGACCGCCAAAGCTAGAGCAATTTAAAATTTTAACCGCTGTAGTCGCTATCGCGAGTGATGATGAGCGTGTAGTTCGGATACGCGGCGCGTATCTGCTTGCAGACCGCGCGAAACGTTGCCTCCATGTCGGGCGCTGCGAAATCGACGATAACGTCGAAGCTGATCGAGTGTTTTGGCTCGTCGAGATAAAATCCATGTATCTGCGAAACGAACTCGTGCGATAGCGCCATCTGCTTGATATGTTCGCGGATCTCGGCGGCGCGCGGATCGTTTTTATTAAACGCGTAAATTCCTACGGTGTCTAGGATGATATTAAATTTCGCAAAAACGGCGTTTTGGATGCGGCGCGTAAGAGCGTCGATCTGCGCCGCGGTCGTGTCACTCGCGACCTCGATGTGGATGCTGCCGACCATCTTGTCGGGTCCGTAGTCATGAAACATCAGATCATACGCGCCGATGACGCCCTCAAAGCCGCGCACGACGTCGTAAATTTCATTCGTAAGCTTCAAGCTCGGACGCGAGCCCAAAAGCTTGCTGATCGTATCGCGCAGAATTTCATACGCCGTTTTGATTAGAAGAGCCGAAATTATCGCGCCCAGATACGCTTCCAAGCTCAGTCCGAAAATAAGCGAAATCAAAGCCGCTACGAGGGTGGCTAGCGATACGAGCGCGTCGTATTTGGCGTCCACGCCGCTAGCGATGAGCGAGTCCGAGTTCACGCGCTCGCCCGTCTTTTGCGTATAAAGCCCTAGGCTAAATTTCGCCGCGACCGCTACTGCGATGATGACGAGCGAAACCGCGTTATAATTCGCCGCTTGCGGATGAATGATCTTTTTGATCGATTCGACGAGCGAGACGCCGCCGGTGTAGAGGATGATGACGGCGATTACGATCGCGCTTAGATACTCGATCCTGCCGTGTCCGAAGGGGTGTGCGCGATCAGGCTGCTTGCTAGCAAGATGCACGCCCACGATCGTAATGACGGACGAAAGCGCGTCGCTTAGGTTATTTACGGCATCAAGTACGATCGCGATCGAGCCCGAAATCAGCCCCACGACGCCCTTAAATGCCGCTAAAATTACATTTGAAATGATACCGATTGCGCCGGTACGAATGATGATTTTATCTCTGCTATACGCCGCTTGAGGCACTTCCATTATCTCTCCTTTGAAATTTTATTCCAAGCCGCAATCTTTGCGCGTATAGGTCAGATCGGCGATTTTTTCGCCGCTTTGCAGAAATTCTCGTACGCCTATGCGATTTAGACCGCCCGCTTTCATCATCGCGCAGACGTCCTTTTGCCTGTTGACGCGCAAAATGCTTTCAAAATTTTGCTTGATTTTGGGATCTACTTTGTCCCAAATTTCATTTTTTAGAATCGTAGGAATTACAAATTTATCGCCCTCGCATGTAGTCGCGCTCAACTCTATATTTTTAGTCGCGGGGTGACTGTGCCCATTTACGGCGTCCGCCAAAGCCTTGCAGCGCTCGGCATCGGCATCGGCATCTCCCGCAAGCGCTGCGCTGCAGATAAATACGCCGAACAGGGCGAGTATAAATTTTTTCATTTTCATCTCCTAATTTTATTTGAAATTTATCATATTCAAATTTTAAATTAAATCTATTTTTGAAATTTAAAGACCTGTTTGTGCGACGCAAATCCGCTAGCCGCCAAAATTACTTGCGTTAAAATAGCGGCATAAATTCCATAAATCACCGCTAGAGATTTTTAAATCGCGGCAAAAATTCTTTAAATTCCGCGTGAAATTCTATGAGCGGAAATTTTTGCGACGGATCACATACGCTCGCTCAAAGCGGCGCGCGACGAGATCGTCCGTATCTTTTTCAAACTCGCCGTTTAAGTTATAGATTTAACGCAACTTTGAAAAGCTCCGGCCAATCCGCGCCCGCCGTTTAAATTTATAAATTTAATGCAGTTCCGCGTTGAGTTTGATCGCGCGCTTGCTAACGCTTGCCGTAATCTGCCCGCTTTGGCTATTTTGTCGGAAGTGCAGACCGCTAAGCCCGGCAAGCTCAAGCCCTTTATAAATTTCGCGATCGAACGCAAAGCCCGCATTTAGCGTTGCTAGCGCTTCGCGATCCTTTTGCGCGATAAAAACCTTCGTACCCTCAAGTACCGCGATACCGGCATCCACGATGCAGCGATCACCGAGCGGAATGCCCGTGACGGAGTTTGCGCCCAGCAGGCAGTGCTTGCCGATGCTCACAGCATTGCCGTTGGTGCCGCTTAACACACCCAAAATCGACGCGCCGCCGCCTATATCGCTGCCCTCGCCCACGACGACCGAGCTACTGACGCGCCCCTCGATCATAACGCTGCCGGTCGTGCCTGCGTTGAAATTCACATACGCAGCACCCGGCATCACGGTCGTACCCGCGGCGATATGCGCACCCAAACGCACCTTTGCGTCATCTAAAATCCGCACGTTTTGCGGCGGTGCGACGTGGCTTAGGTAGCGCGGAAATTTATCGACGCTGATTATGCGTGGATAGCGACCTTGCATTTTTAAAGAGATTTCGTTTTCACGCAGCCACCAAAGCTCGATCGGGCGAGCGTTTTCATCCCACGCGACGTTCGGAAGCACGCTAAATGCGCCATCTAGATTGAGTGTGCGCGGCTCGCAGAGATTTAGCGAAAGCGCATAAAGCTTAAGATAGACGCTCTCGACGCTTTTTGGCGCGGCATCCTCAAAGATAAAACCAGCGCAAAAGCTCGCGTGCTCGTCCGATTTCATCGCCTCTTTAACCGCAAGCAGCACCTGTAGGTTTTTGTGCGCGCCCTCTTTGGCGTCTGGCTGTAGAAATTTTAAAGCCTCGATCGCCTTTTTTAGGGCTTTATGCGTCAGCGGAAGGACGCACTCGCTACCGCTAAAATCAACGACCTCGCCGCATTCGGTTAGAGCATGGATTAGCACTGCTGCGCTTACTAGCCCGTCTTTAAAATTTACGTGCGCGTAATTCACGCTTAGGCTTTTATGCCCCTCCGCGCGCCCCTTGAATACGCGCCCGATCGCCCACATCATCGGATCGCGATAGCCCTTGGCTGCTCGCACGCCCTGTATAAGCTCATTCAATTCCTCTATCGTTTTAAATTCTTTAGACATTCTTACTCCTAAAATTAATTAAAAATATCGTTTATTTTACCGCCTTTTAAGCACTTTTCACGATCGATTTCGATTTGTTTTTTGAGCTCGGCGTCCTTGGCAAACACGCTTTCATCCACCAAAGTACTCGGCAAATTTATCATAATCGCGTCGTGAGAGCCGCTAAAACCGCTTAAATTTTGTCCAAAATCTTTTTTAATGAGCTCGTTTTTGCTACTTATATCTCCGCCATCGCAGTGAAAGTCCGATCCGCCGCCAACACAATCGCATCTTATTTTGGTATTATCATCGTATACACGATTCACCAAATAAACGTTTTCTTTCAAATTTATACTGCTTATCGGATTAAAAACGAGTACGGCTAGAATTTTATTATTATGCGGATTTGACACCTCCCAGCGTACGGCACGATATGAACTTAGCATCACTACAAGCGGCTTTTTCGATTTTTCTAGCGTGACTACTACTTTATTATCATTCGCATCACTTTCGTAAATGGCAGCTAGCCATATATCGAAATTTTGACCTTTTAGCTTAGCAGCTACCTCGCTTTGTTTATAAAAATTTGGCTCATCCTTAAAATCCACCAAAAGGCTAGTGGTATGCCAATTGTTGGCGAACCAAACCTCGATCTTGTGGCGCCCTTTACTAAATTTATGTACGACGGCTTTGTTTCTAGCATTTTCGGAGTCGTATATCTGCTCGCCGTCTATCGCAATACGTAAATTCGCCCAACTAAAATCCGCCAAAATCATCTGTTGCACATCCTGCTTGAAGTCGAAATTCCCGACCCAGTAGGCGATAAATTTTTCGGAAGGTATTTTGTGGAACTTGTCGTAAGCGAAATTTAAATTTATATTTTCGACCGTTTCCGAGAAAACGACGGTTTTCGGATCGTCTTTATTTAAGTAAAAAGCCAAAAACTTATCCGCCGGAATCTGCTTGCCCGCTATGATCTCACTCGCCCATTTTTGTGTGTCGTTAGCGTTTGCACAAGCAAGAAATACGCAAAAAGCCAGTAAAAATACTCTTAAAATTTTCATTTTTTCCTCCAAATTTTAAATTTTATCCTACCTAAACACATCATCCATCGGTGTGCTTTCGCATTTCTTGCGGTCAGCTTCTACCGAAAGCAGGCGAGCTTTGCTTTCGTCTAAAATTTTTGGAGTAATAACAAGCCCCGGCAGGTCTAAGGAATTTACGGCGTGCTTGCCGGCAAATGCCCCCAGACCTCTGCCAAATATCCCGTTTACGCGCCCGTTCATATCATAAATCTCGCTGCCATCGCAGTGAAAGACATTGCCCGAGATGCACTCGCATTTAAGCCCATCCGCAGCCTCTGTGTATCTGTAGTCCTCGACGTAAAGCGCACCGCTTACG
>CAJPSJ010000137.1 GCA_905373295.1 uncultured Campylobacter sp.
ATTTTTAAATTTAAATTTGCTAAAATGTGCGAAAAATCAAGGAATGGCAAGTGTTAAAAGAAAAAATTAGAAACGGAAAAAGCGGAATTTTGCTCTATGGCATCGTTCCGCCTAAAATCACGTCCTCTCAAGACGAGCTCGAGCGCCTAGGTACGGCGTGGTCGCAGCGCCTAGGCGAATGCGAATGCGACGGCATCGTCATCTACGATCTACAAGACGAAAGCGCACGCACGAAAGATGAGCGGACCTTCCCTTTTGTGCATACGATCGATCCTGCGCGCTATTACACGCAGTATCTACACACCGATAAAGAAGCGATCATCTACCGCGCGGTAGGCAAATACGACGAGGCGGAATTTTGCGAAATTCTAAGGCATGCCGCAAGCGGGCTGGGCGTTTTCGTGGGGGCAAGCTCTAAAAACGAAGAATGCAAGCTGCATCTAAGCCGCGCCTATGAGATCAAGCGACTCGTGGCGCCGCATCTTTGTCTAGGCGGCATCTGCATACCCGAGCGCCATGAAAAGAGCCGCGACGAGCACCTTAAAATCGCGGAGAAGACTGCGGACGGGTGCGAATTTTTTATCACTCAGGCGGTTTATAATGTGCAAAATGCCAAAGATTTCATCGACGATTACGCCGCTTTGGAGTGCAAAAAGGTGCCGATAATCTTTACTTTCACGCCGTGCGGCAGCCTAAAGACGCTTGAGTTTATGAAGTGGCTTGGCATCTCGGTGCCAGATTTTTTGCAGCAGCGGCTGCAAAGCAGCGTCGATATCTTGCAAAGTTCAACAGCGCTGTGCGCGGAGATGTTTGATTTCATCTACAAATACGCCCTCGCAAAAGGGGTGAGCGTAGGCGCGAACATCGAGAGCGTAAGCACCCGCCGCGTCGAAATCGAAGCCTCGCTCAGCTTACTAAAAGAGATCAGAAAAATTATCCTTAAACACGAGAATTTGGGATTTTACATTATTTAAAATTTTAAACCGGGCGCACGAGCAACGCTCTAGATAGTCCAAGCTAGCGGAGGAATTTTAAATAATTTTAGATCGCTTTCTAAAAAATAAATCGGAATTCTATCCAAATGGAATTTGAACTTAAAATTTATAAAAAATTGCCTTAATAATATGCTTTAATACCTGTCGTCCATAACTGCAAGATGATATTTCGTGCTAAAATTTTTAAATGCTTGCAATGGCATTGAGCTGGACCTACCATCAAAACCTATAAATAGCTGTAGCTTTCGCACTAAAACTAAACGCATTGACCGCTTCAGTCTGTAGCTGACGCGACCACACCTTCCAGCTCGCCGCTATCTATATAGAGATAACTAATTTCCTATCTCTTTTTTAGAGTATATTGTATAACGGGGGATAGCTGGAGGGGGCAAACGAAACCAATATTAGATACGACGCCTCTGCACTCATGGCATGGCATCCTTTATCGCCCTGTTTGCGGTATTTGATTAAATTTACCGGCGTTTATGCCAAATTTCAAATCTAAGGCAATTTGATGCTTGCTGTTGTGAGCGTTTTGGTATTTGAATTTTATTCTACAGCCTATATGTAAGTCGCTAAAAAGATCCACCATACGCCGCCGTAAAAATACTTGCCGAGCTTCGCAGCTAATTACAAGCCGTTAATGTATAGAATCAGCTGAAATTAACACCCATTTAAGCTATTGCATATTTGATTTCTTTTATATTCTAAAAGCCCGCCACCAAAAAGCAGCAGACCTAAGACTAACGTCGTTTTACTATCTCACGCAGAAGCCGATATGCAAACTGCGCAAGATTATAATATGCTTTCAATCGCAAACGCTTCATTTTAAAATTTTGAAACCTAACTCGGAATAAATATAAATTTGAAATTAGTTTTGTAAATAAGCTTGGAATTTTAACTCTTAAATATGGCGAAATTCAAAGATAATGAAATTTAAAAAGCACTAGTTTATGCTCTTGCCACCGAATTTCAAAAGCGCGCTGCCCCAGGTAAAGCCGCCGCCGAACGCATCTAAAAGCATAAGCGAGCCGTTTTTGAGCCTGCCACTCTCATAAGCGTCATTTATTGCCATCGGAATCGACGCCGAGCTCGTGTTGCCGTATTTGCCGATCGTAAGCACGCATTGTTCGTCGCTAAATTCCAGTCTAGCCTTGACTGCCTCGATAATGCGTAAATTTGCCTGATGTGGGATGAAAAGATCGACCTGCTCGGGCAAAATTTTATTTTTCGCCAAAATCTCCACGACGTCGTTACTAAGCGTCGGTACCGCAATTTTAAAGACCTCGCGCCCCGCCATCTGCATGAAGCCTAGCTTTTCGTCGATGATTTTTTGGCTGAGTGGATTGACGCTGCCTGGGGCTGCGGTGATGAGAAGATCGCCCTTGCTGCCGTCGCTAGCGGTATGAATGTCGATGATTTCGTTATCGTCACGCGCCGCGATAACCGCAGCGCCTGCGCCGTCACCGAAGAGTATGCACGTAGCGCGGTCGCTCCAATCGACTATCGAGCTTAGCTTTTCCGTGCCGATTATCAACACGTGTTTTTTGGCGCCGTTTTCGATGAGGGATTTTGCGAGCTCCAAAAGATAGATGAAACCCGTACAGGCGGCATTTATATCAAACGCCGTGATGCCGAAATTTAAGCCCAGTTTATCTGCGATGACACACGCAGTCGAGGGCATACAGAAATAATCGGGCGAGATCGTGGCGCAAATTATCGTATCGATCTCGTTTTTTTGCAAGCCGCTACGCTCAATCGCCTTTAAAGCCGCTTTCACGCCTAGATCACTAGTGGTTTCGCCCTTCGCGATACGGCGTTCATGAATGCCAGTTCGCTTGACGATCCATTCATCAGTCGTTTCAACTATCTTTTCAAGATCGAAATTAGTTAAAATTTGACTCGGCGCGTATGCTGCGATTGAGATCATCGAGGCTTTTTTCATTTTTGCTCGTTTGAAGAAATTTCGCTTTCTATCGCGGAGTTGATTTTGGAATCTGCAAATTTAAGCGCCTGAAAGATCGCATTTTTAACGGCTTTCGGGGTACTTTTGCCGTGGCTTATGATGACGCATTCTTTGACGCCCAAAAGCGGCGCGCCGCCGTATTCGTCGTAGTCCGTGCTTTTTTTGATTATCTTAAAGACGCGCTTCATCAAGATGGAGCCAGCGATGGCGATCGGGGATTTTTTCGTTTCGTTTTTAATAAGTTTGCCGATAGCGCTTGCGACACCTTCGCTGGATTTTAGCATAATGTTACCGATAAATCCGTCGCAAACTACGACATCCACGGAGCCGTCAAAAATTTGATTGCCTTCGACATTTCCGATAAAATTTTGCATCTTCTTAAGCATATGAAAGGTTTCTTTTGTTACCTCGTTGCCTTTACTATCCTCCTCGCCGTTGGATAATAAGCCGATGCGTGGTGCGTTTAAACCCATAATCTCCTTGGCGTATGCTTCGCCCATAATCGCGAATTGAAACAAATTCTCAGGCTTACAATCCACATAAGCGCCCACATCTAGCACAAGCGTGCGACCGCCTATGGAATTTGGCATCAGCGTAGCAATCGCCGGGCGTAAAATGCCTTTCAGCCTTCCTATGCGAAGCGTAGCAAGGCTCATCGTAGCGCCGCTGTGTCCTGCGGATACTACGGCTTTGCAGGTGCCGCTTTTTACCAGATCGACCGCTTTAAAGATGCTACTCTCTTTGCGTTTGAGAGCGTCGGTTGCGCCCTCTTTCATCTCGAAAACTTCGCTTGCAGCTACGTAAGTAATATATTTCTCAAAGCCTTGATCTTGTGGAATAAAAGGCTTGATTTGTGCTTCATCGCCTACCAAAAACGCATTAAATTTACGTTCTCGCAGCGCATCTACGACTCCATTTATTATCGGCTCGCAGCCGAAATCACCGCCCATCGCGTCTATAGCAACGGAAATCATCGGATTAATATTCGCCCGTAGTTTTGTTTATTCTATGCGGAATTTTCCAGCTTCCGTCTTTATCTTTGACGGGGATCGGAAGGGTCACTTTGTAGTGAGTGCGTCTTTTTGCCGCACGAGTTTTACTAACTCTTCGCTTTGGAACTGCCATTTTTTCTCCTTTATAAATTTAGTTCTTGCATTCTTCGCAATAAAAATAGTCGCTTTTGAAAGCTTCCGTTTCGCTTCTTAAAATTTCATCCAGATCAACTTCGGCGCCGAAAAACTCCATAACATCCAAGCTTTCGTGCCTTTCGTCGTTAAAAACGCCCTCGCTTAAAAGCAAATTTACGCTCTCATTTACGTCAAGATCAAATTCTTTGCCGCAGCGGTCGCAAATGTATGGAATTTTACCCTTAATTTCGCCTTTACATTCGATAAACTTAGAGTCTTTTCGTTTTAAATTTCCGCTGAGCTTAAGTCCGTCCCTCGAAATTTCAAACGGCACGGGCGATGCGGAAATTTTAGCAAAAGCGATCTTCACGCGGCACTCTTAGCAAATTTCTCTTTTTGCAAAGAAAAACGCTATCTCGGTTTTTGCGTTTTCTAGGCTGTCGCTGCCGTGAACGGCATTAGCGTCGATGCTGTCCGCAAAGTCTGCTCTGATCGTGCCTTTATCCGCTTTTTTCGGATCGGTAGCGCCCATTAGCGCGCGATTTTTAACTACGGCATTATCGCCTTCTAGCACCATTACGAACACCGGGCCGCTAGTCATAAACTCAATCAGATCCTTATAAAAAGGGCGATCCTTGTGAATTTCATAAAATTTACCCGCATCTTCGGCGCTTAGGCATAATTTTTTAGCCGCTGCGATTCTTAGTCCGTGGCTTTCGAAACGATCGATAATTTTGCCGATAACGCCCTTTTTAACGGCATCAGGCTTAATAATAGAAAGCGTTTGCTGCATATAATCTCCTTAAAGTGAAAGGGGGATTGTATCGAAAAATAGGTTAAAATTTATTTAAGGATTAAATGAATTAAAATTCCGCGCATTTGATCGCGGAATTTTATCTGCTAGGCAAATACCGGGGTATCTCCGCTGCGTAGATCCGCACCTATACTATCCCTGCTAGGTTGACCCGCTACTATGTCGCTCCAGACGATACAGCCATCGGTCGGACAAGCGCTAGCGCACGCAGGCTCGTCGTTGTAACCGACGCACTCGACGCATTTATCGGCATATACGTAGTAGCTATCCTCGCCGCTTGGGTTATCGCTATCGTCCACGATCGCATTTACCGGGCACTCATCGATGCATGAGCCGCAGCTAATGCAAATATCGGTGATTTTTACAGCCATTTTTTCTCCTTTATCAAAAAATGAAGCGCGATGATAACATACTAAATTTAAAAAATGATAAAATTTAATATTATCAAGC
>CAJPSJ010000138.1 GCA_905373295.1 uncultured Campylobacter sp.
CTTGTGCGACGGTAGATTGCTTCTGGCCGATTGCTACGTATATGCAAATGACATCCTGGCCCTTTTGATTGATGATGGTATCAACAGCAACGGTGGTTTTTCCTGTTTGGCGGTCGCCAATGATGAGCTCGCGCTGTCCGCGGCCGATCGGCACTAGCGCGTCAATCGCCTTAAGGCCGGTCTGAAGCGGCTCATGGACGGATTTGCGAGCCATGATGCCTTTGGCCTTTTCCTCGACGAATCTAGTATCGCTGGTCTCTATCGCGCCTTTGCCGTCGATCGGTTCGCCTAGAGCGTTTACCACGCGACCTATTAGGGCATCACCTACCGGAACGCGCAAAAGCTTACCCAGTCTTTTAACGCTACTACCTTCGTTAATACCGCTAGTATCGCCTAAAATAACGATGCCGACACTGCTCTCCTCTAAATTTAACGCGATACCACGAGCTCCGTTTTCGAATTCGACCATCTCGTTAGCCATTACGTTTTTTAAGCCGTAAACATTAGCAACGCCGTCTGCGACCGAAACGACCTTACCGGTTTCTTCGATATCAACGCTAAGATCGAAATTTTCGATTCGCTCTTTGATTATGCTGCTGATTTCGTCTGCCTTAATTTTCGCACCCACGCTTTACTCCTTTAAATTGCTTTTAAAATATATTCGCTCATTTTTTGTTTCAATCTATCAACTGAAAAACTAATCTCAAATCCAAGATCCTCGACTTCGATCTTAATACCCTCAAGCTCACTTTTAACGGGTTGTAGGGTAATATCTGCATTAAATTTCTTTGAAATTTTAGCCTCTAGCTCTTTTATTTTCGCGGCGTCTATTTCAGTAGCGGAATAAATTTTGCCCAAATATTTATTATCCAGCGCCGCAATATTCTTGCGCAGCTCCTCGACTATCTGCGGGATCAGCGCAATACGCCTATTCTTAGCTAGAAGTTTAATAAAATTTACTATTTTTTCGCTTGGATTTTTTATAAACGACGCAATAAGTTCCACTTTGGATTCCTCTTTTAGCGTCGGAGATTTTACAATATCTTGGAATTTTGGAATTCTAAACGCACTCGCGACGCTCTCGAGCGTCTGCAAAACAGAGCCTAGTTCATCTTTTTTATAGCTCAGTATCAGGGCATTTACATATCTTTTTGAGGTGTTATTTATCATCATCCGACCTTTTTCTCTACGATTTTAACCAGTTTGTCTTGACCGAATTTAATGTCGTCCGATGCAAAAACGTCATCCAGTATCTCGCTTACGACCTCTTTTTTGATCTTACGCGCCTCAAAGCTCTTCTGCTCGTCGAAAGATTTTTGCAAATTCGCAATCTCTTGCTCGGTCGCATTTTTTATCTTTTCGGCGGCGAACACGATCTCTTTTTTAGCAGTTTCGATTAAAGCTGCGCCTTGAACCTTGGCATCTTGCAGATCTTTTTTAGCTTGCTCCTTACGAGCTGCGGACTCTTTTAAAATTTTTTGATTAGCTTCAAGCCTAGATGCGATGCCGTCGATTCTACCTTGATATGCTGCTTTTGCAGGACCTTTTAAAAGATAAAACAAAATTCCGAAAAACAAAATGAAATTTATGCTTCGCCACAGCACGTCGTAGTCTTTGACTCCATCGTGCTCGCCACTTGCTAAAACAAACGCCGGAATTATAAATAAAAATAGATATTTTTTCATACTGAAATCCTCATACTTTAGCCACGGCGCTGCTTAGAGCATTTTTAAATTCCGGAATTTTGGCTTGCAAATCATTTTTTAGGTTGCGCTTTTGCTCATCCAAACCGCCTAAGAATTGATCAAAATCCTCCTCCATCGCGGCTTTTTTCTCGGCTATTTCTCTAGCGGCAGCCTGCTTCGCACTATCCATCGCCTCTTGCTTTATTTTAATAGCCTGCAACTTCGCAGCATCCATGATTCTTACGATCTCTGCTTTATCGGCATCTGCATCCTGTGCGTTTTTCATCGCATTTGCCTCATCTTCTCTAATAATAGCCTCTCGCTTTTCCATATGCAAAAGTAGCGGTCTATAAAGCTTGATATTTAAGAAGTAAATCAAAGCTAAAAATACGACGATGGTCGTTATCATGGCGGTCAAACTTACGTCTAGCATCGCACCTCCTCTAGGTTAGTTTTAAACAAAATGCGTATTTTACAATATGAAAAATTAAAATACACTATAAAAAATCATCCGATTTTCTTTAAAAACTCGGAAATTTGTAAAATTTCGCTAAATTCGATCGAAATTTTACGCTCTTTGATACTTATTTTACCAAATTGATCAAGCTTGGCCTTTAGCTTTAAAAGCTCAGGCTTGAAGCTTTGAAATTCCGCACCAGACTTTTTCTCTTTCGGAACGGTTTTATCTTTGAGCTTTTTGACTAAAGTTTCAGTATCTCTTACGCTTAGGCGCTGTCCTAAAATGGTGTTTAGTGCTAAAATTTGATCCTCTTTTTCAAGTCCAACCATTATCTTGGCGTGCCCTTGCGAAATTTTATCTGCGCTTATGGCGTCTTGCACTTCTGAGCATAAATTTAAAAGTCTTAGCGTGTTGGTAATCTGCGTGCGGGACTTTTTGATGATGTCGGCTAACTCCTCTTGCGTGATCCTATATTCGCCGATGAGCTCTTTATAGGACTTGGCAAGCTCGATAGGATTTAGATCCTCGCGCTGGATATTTTCGATGAGGGCAAGCTCTCTTAAATTTTGAGATTTTATGTCCGCGACTACGGCTTTGATTTTACTCTCGCCCAAAAGCTTCGTCGCTCTTAGGCGTCGTTCGCCGGCGATAAGGACGTAAGAATCATCTTTTTGAATAACAATGATAGGCTGGATAAGCCCGTGGCGGGCGATGCTTTCGCTCAGCTGCCTAAGTGCCTCCTCATCGAAGCTCTGCCGCGGTTGATATGGATTTGGCTCGATTTTATCGACATCGATTTCGATAACTAAACTATCTGCATTTCCACTTTCTAGCTCCCTGTTATAGGAGCTTTCTACGTCGTCTAAAATCGCACCGAGCCCGCGACCGAGTGCTCTTTTTACCTTGCCCATTTTTGCTCCATTATGGATTTAGCGAGGTCTTGATAGGCGATGGAGCCGGCGGATTTTATATCGTATAAAACCACCGGCTTGCCAAAGCTTGGGCTTTCGGCTAGCTTAATATTGCGCGGGATGATGACTAGATCATCACTCTTACCGATACGAAAGAGCTTATCGTCGAAATACTCGCGTAAATTCGCGACTGTCTCTTTGGCGAGATTGTTTTGCAAACTATACATCGTAGGCAAAAACCCGCGAATTTTTAAATTTTTATTAAGCGTTTGCTTGACGACTTTTACGGTATTTAGGATTAGCGCGACACCTTCAAGCGCATAGAATTCGCACTGAATCGGGATGATGACGCTATCACTTGCGACCAAGGCATTTACCGTAATGCTACCGAGCGTCGGCGGCGAATCGATGATGATGAAATCGTATCTATCCTTAACCTCGGAAATTTTATTTTTTAGCATTAGTTTGAAGTCTTTCTCTTCGCTTACTTCGCGCTCGATACCTACAAGTCCGATGTTTGACGGCACCAGATCCATAAACTCAAGTTCGGTCTTTTGGATCACTTCGGACATGCTTTTACGCCCCGTTAGGACGTGATAAATGTTAAATTCAAAGTCGCTGCGGTTAAAGCCAAGTCCGGTCGTAGCGTTCGCCTGAGGGTCTACGTCGATCAGTAGGACCCGCTTTTTCTTTATCGCTAGCGACGCAGCAAGATTAACCGCTGTGGTCGTCTTTCCGACGCCGCCTTTTTGATTGGCAATCGTAATTACTTCACTCATCTTAAAGCATAAACCCTTTCTTCATTTATTATGATCGATCCGTCTTCGCAAAGTTTAGCCTGCGCGAGTGAAATTTTTTCGCCGCCTAGATGAACGCTAAATTTTTGCGATTTCTGGAATTGTAACGAAAAATTTCTAAAAATTTGCTTCCACGAGATTTTATTTTCATATAGCGCAAAAAAGCCCTCTATAGCGTCTTCTGCGCTGATTTTTATATCTAAAATTCCCGCATATTCGGGCGCGCCGAGTAGGTTCATGCCAATGCCGCAGATGAGGGTATTTTTAATCTTATTCGTCATCGCTCCGCCGATTTTGCGCCCATCTACATAAAAATCGTTAGGCCATTTAAGCCAAAGCTGAGAGCCGAGCGATGCGAGAAGCTCCTGCATAATCATCGCAAAATATATGCTCGCCGACTGCAGCGGCACATCTGCGGGCAGATCGCTCTGCGCGACACAGAACGAAAATGCGAGATTGCCGCTCGCGCCCTCCCAATCATTGCCGCGCGAGCCGATACCGGCGCTTTGGCGATTTGCGGCGATCGCAAAAGGCGGCGTTATCCTGCCTTCGCGCACGGCGTTCACCAAAAACTCCTGCGTGGAGGGCATTTGCTCTACAAATTCTACTTGCAAAACCCGCTCCTTGCGTAAGGTGAAGGGCTCGCCTTGAAATATTGCAAGCGTTTAAATTCCGCGTAGTGATAGAATTTTGAGACAAGATAAAATTTAGCATGATTAAATTTTACGACATAGTGAAATTTTGTGCGATGGAATTTTACGCTCTTGCTAAATTCTTCGGCAACGCGGATTTTCCTAGCGGCACTGCGATAAAATTTTAAAGCTTTATCTTGCAAAAATTCTGTGGCACGATCATAGAATTTTAAATGGTGCGTGTTCGGTGTAGCGCCGCAAGATTCGCAACCGCGGTGGCGAAATTTTAAGCTCCTGTGAGCGTAAAATTTTAGAGCATAGAAGTAAGATTTTAAAATTTTATAAAGCCTTGGTTTTGGAGCTTCGCTTCGAAATTCCGCACGGCAAAATTTTACTTCACGATCGCGGCGATATCCAAGGCAGAATTTCGCCGCGACGCCAAAAGCGCGGCGCAAATAAAATTCCCGCGTAGCATCAAAAGCGCGGCATAAAACGCGAGAATTTAAAATCCCGCTTAGCATAGCAGATCGCCGATCTTTAGCCGCTTGCCGTTTAGATACGCGCTAGCATCCACGGGCTTTTTGCCGGGCTCTTGCACCTTCGTGATCTTAACCGCGCCCTCGCCACAAGAAACGTAAAAGCCGAGCTTATCGACGCTTAAAATTTCGCCAACGCGTTCAAATTTACGCCCGCAGGATTCGCGCAAAAGCTCTAGTTCTAAAATTTTTAACCCGCTAGCTAGATAAATCCCTGGCCATGGCGTTAGCGCGGATTCGCAACCGCGGTGGCGAAATTTTAAGCGTCGATAAGCTCGGCTT
>CAJPSJ010000139.1 GCA_905373295.1 uncultured Campylobacter sp.
CCGTTGCAAAACGCGATCAGCACCACTCCAAAAACGTTATGATTGTAGCTTAGCGCAACCATCGCCCCGACTATCGAAAAGCTTACGACGTCGATCGCATCGGTTAGAATAAATAAAAATTTACCCTCCAAATCGCGGTTTTCGTAAAGCTTGGCAAAAATGGCTACGGCGCTTACCGCAAGCACGATCGTTACAGGCGCATAGTGCGTGAACGAGTAGATCTCGCGGCTTACCAAGGTGTCGCGCATGATCCCGCCGCCAAGCGCGGTCAAAAACGCCGCGATAAAGATCCCAAGCCAATCGCAGCCCTTCTTTACGCCGAATAAAAACCCGCTAAGCGCCGCCGAAGCGATGCCTACGCACTCCGTAAACTCTAAAATACTCATATCACAAGCCGCTAAAATCCTTTTAAAAACGCATTTTACAACAACTAAATATAAATTTGGGTAAAGCGCGACGAGCGGAAGAAATTTAGGCGCGACGGTATAAATTTAAAGCGGCGGATAAAATTTGAGCGCGGCGAATTAAAATTCTACGAGATAGAATTTTGCGAAACAGAATTTCGCTAGGTAAAATTTTACGCGGCAGAATTCTACGCGGATAAAATACGGCGTCGCTTCCGCGTAAATATAAAATTTAGACTTGAAATTTCTTGAAATTTATAAATGCCCGCGGGATAAAATTTCACAGAATTTTATCGCGGTTAAAACATACGGCGTCGCAGTCTGGCGCAAATTTTAGCTTTAAATTTACGGCACGTGCGCACTAGAAATAATTTAGCGCCAACAAGACGGGCTCTATATTTGCAGCTAACGGCGCGTAAATTTTGATTTGAAATTGCGCCCTTGTTTTGGCGCCGTGCTTTGCCGCTATAAAATTTCATGAAATTTTACGACGACCTAACCCGCGCGGAATTCTACGTAAAATTTTAAAATTTAGCGGTCGAATTCTGCGTGGAATTTTACGCCGAGCTCCGCTAAATTAGCGCAGCCTCTCTTTTAAAATTTCCCAAATACCGGGCATTGCCAGCAGTCCATTATGCCGCGCGTCTGGTATTTCATAAAATAGATCGCCCTCTTTAAGAGACCCCGCAAGATCGCGGCAGTGGCGTACCGGTATCAGCTCGTCGGCGGCGCCGTGGATGAGCGTGATCTGCGTGCCGCGCGCCGCTTGCAAAAATTCCGCGGTCGGAATCTTGTATCGGATCAAAAATTTCGGCACAAAGGGGATTTTTTCGTGCGCAAGCCGCTCGAAGCTAAAATATGGCGCGAGCAAAATCAGCCGCGCCGCATCCCATTTCGCAGCCTGCTGCGCGGCGATGCCGCTTCCGATCGAGTAGCCGATCATCGCGAGCTTTCTTGGCGAATGCTGCGCTAAAACGTAGTGGCTCATCGCATCCGCGCTCGCAAAAAGCTGATCCTGCGATGAAATTTTGCCGTCCGATTTGCCGTAGCCCGGGTAATCGAAAATATAAAAATCGTATCCCAAAGCCGCAAAATCCGCGCCGTATGCGCCCCAGCCGCTCACGTCGCCGAAGTTGCCGTGAAAGAACAAAATCGCGCCTTTGGGCTCTGCTGCGCTAAATTTCAGCCCGTTTATCGCCCCGCCCTCAAACGGGATATTGATCTCTTGAAATTTTATCGCAGCGGCGTTTGCGTTATTGCCTGCAGCGCCGTTTCCTACGGTGTTTTCTACGCCCTGCTCGGTGCTAGTTTGAGCGCTTTTGTTTTTGATCTCACCCGCTGCGGCGCCGCTTTCTTTTGCGGCGTCAACCGCGGAAGCGTTTTCATCTGCGCTGCTCTTCGTAGAGGCGCTATTTTGCATAGCGGACGCCTGCATATCTAAATGTTCGCCGTTCTCGGGAACGTTTACAAGTCCTGCAAATTCGGAATTTTCAAAGCTAAATTTGAAATTTTTATCTAGCGGCTCGCCCAAAAATATCAGCCGCTCCTGAAAGATATAAAGTGCTGCCGCGATCGCCACATAAAGGCACGCCGCGATAACGCACAGCCTAAGTAAAACCCTCATCGCCGTCCTTTAAATTTAAAACCGAGGCGCAAAAACGCGCGGCGGCACGCGAAATTCCGTCTCGCCGCTAAACTTTAAACTCGCTCAAAAACCACTGAAATGCTAGGATCAGCCCCGGCGCGCGCACGATCTTTTCGTCGAACATAAACTCTCGCGCCTTGGCTGCGGGCAGGTA
The DNA here is from genome assembly GCA_905373295.1 of uncultured Campylobacter sp. Lineage (GTDB taxonomy): Bacteria > Campylobacterota > Campylobacteria > Campylobacterales > Campylobacteraceae > Campylobacter_B. Next base: position 2,204 of record CAJPSJ010000139.1, read on the forward strand.
GAAAAGCTCGATCTTCTCGCCGTCCACGCCGCCGCCGCGACCGATCTTCATCGATTCGTCGATGCACGCGAAGTATAAAATTTGACGATTCGCCGCAAAGCCCAGGGCGCTGTAGTAGCTCGTGATAAATTTCAGATCCTTCACGGCGTATCCCGTCTCTTCGAGCACCTCTTCGATCGCCGTTTGCTCCTCGCTGATGCCCTTGTCCAAAATGCCCGCGCAAAGCTCGTAGGTGTAGCCCTTCTCGGGCGAATTTATTAAATTTTCCTCTTGATAAAACCACACGCTGGGGCGAAACTGCTTGACGAGCAAAAGCGCGTCGCGCTGCGTATGATAAAGCAAGATCGAGACGCTATCGTGCACCTTGACGCAGTCCCACGCGCGCGCTACGCCGTCCATTTCAAAATTTAAGCGAAAGGGTTTAACGAAATTGGAGCTTTTAAGCTCGGAAATTTTGAAATTTTTTATAGTAGTATCCACGTCGCAAGTCCTAAAAAGCTAAAAAATCCCACGATGTCCGTCACCGTGGTAAGCAGCACGGAGCTGCCGACGGCAGGATCGATATTTAATTTTTTAAGCGTGATCGGAATGACGGCGCCGAAAAGCCCTGCGAGAGTTAAATTTAGCACCATCGACATCGCAATCACCAGCCCCAAAAGCTTAATGCCGAACCAAAAATACGCCACAAACCCCATTAGCGTGGCAAAAATGAGGCCGTTTATGAAAGCGATCGTAATCTCGCGAAAGAGAACCTGCTTTTTGTCTTTAAACGCTATCTCGCCCAAAGCTAGGCGTCGCACGGTTACGGTAAGCGCCTGCGTGCCGGTGTTGCCGCCCATGGAGGCGACTATCGGCATAAGCACGGCGAGTGCGACCAGCTTTTCGATAGTGGCGTCAAAAAGCCCGATGATCGTGGAGCTTACGATCGCCGTGCATAAATTTACCGCTAGCCACACAGCGCGCGCGCGCCCCGCCTTAAAGATCGTAGTCTCATCGTCCTCCGCTTCGTCATCGACGCCCGCAAGGTTGTAAATTTGCTCGGTGGCGCGCTCTTGGATGAGATCGTGGATATCATCGGCGGTGATACGTCCTATGAGCACGCCGTTAGCATCGACAACAGGGATGACGTTAAGGTCGAACTCCTCAAAATCCTTGATTACGTCGTCGATCTTGTCGGTATCGGTGGCGAAGTGGATTTTGTTTTCGGCGCCGAATTTTTGTGAAATTTCTTCCAGCGTGAGCGAAAAATCGTATAAAATCAGATCGGATGTCGAAAAGCTCGTAAGAAGGTGTCCTTTTTTATCGAGCACAAAGAGCTGAAAGACGTTTTCGATCTCATCCTTTTCGCGCATAACGCGCAGCATCTCGACCGCCTGCCCCAGGGTCTGATCCTGCCTGGCACTAAAAACCTCGGTTTGCATATACGCGCCTGCCTCATCTTCGCTATATTTGGAGATAGTAAGAATATCGTGGCGATCGTCCTCGTCAAGCCCGTAGAAAATCTGCTCGGCCTTGTCCTCGTCGATTTCGCCGATGTTTTGCAAAAGCTCTGCCTGATCGTCGCTTTCGAGCTCCTCAATCGCTTTTACGATCTTTTCGTGAGGCAGAGTTTCGATGACGTCTTCGAGCATATGCTCGGGCATCTCAAGCGCAGCATCGGCAAGATCCTCAGGATCTAGCTTTTTTAAGAATTCTACGTATTTTTCTTCGTCATGCTTCTTTAGAGTTTTTAAATGCTCCGTAAGATCGGCAGCACTCAGCTCATGCTCAAGCGTATCGCCTAGATGCGCATCAAGAAGCGCCTTAGCTTCCTCGACGTCGTCCAGCTGCTCTTTATTTTCCATTTTCAGCCTTAATTTATCGTGATAAGTGACTCGTAGTTTTCAAATTTAGCAGGGTTTTTCGAGCCGTCTTTAGCCGCAGCCATTCTGGCGTCCATATCTTTGACGAGAGCTTTAAATTTAAGTTCTTCGGCGCTTATGACGTTAGTTTTTTCAATCTTGACTACCTTAAGCGGATCTATAGCCTGCTTATTTTTATAAAGTCCGAAGTGCAGATGCGGTCCCGAACTAAGCCCGGTCGAGCCTACGTAGGCGATTAACTGACCTTGCTTGACACTAACGCCTGCTTTTGTGCCGCTAGCAAAGCCGCTAAGATGCGCATAAAGCGTACTGATACCGCCGCCGTGGTTGATCTCTACGGTGTTGCCGTAGCCGTTTTTACGCCCTACGAAGCTAATCTTGCCCGCCCCTGCGGCATTTACCCTAGTGCCTTTGGGAGCTGCATAATCTACGCCTAAGTGCGCGCGATAGCGCTTTAAAATCGGATGAAATCTTTTAGGGGTAAAATAAGATGAAATTCTAGTATAAACAAGCGGCGTGATAAGTAGAAAAGATTCGACCTTTTTACCGCTTCGGTCGTAGTATTTATCGTCGAAAAAATATAGCGATTTGGGCTTTTTATTTTCCTCGATCATTCCTGCGGTGATATTTACTCCGCCAAAAGGCTTGCCAAGGCGCGTTTTTTGCTCGTATAGGATCACGAGCCGATCGCCCTTTTGCAGCTTTTTAAAATTTACCTCATTTTTAAAAACAAGCATAAACTCATTCGCTAAAGCCGCATTGCCCGTAGCTTTGATGATGTCTTGATAGGGCGAGCTTTCGATCTGAATTCCTAAAGAGTAGCTGTTTTCCTCATAAACTATCGGAGTATAAACGAATCTAAAAGTGCCGAATTTATCGCGGTAGATGTGGATCTGAAGCTCCTCACTGACGGGGATTAGCAGCTGGGAGACGCGACCTGCGGGATCACGCAAAATTTGACACTCCACGCCCGCTCGCACCTCGGCGGCAAGCTCTTGGTCCTCTTTATCCAGGTCATAATACACCGATGCGGGAATACCCGCGGTTTCCATAAATTGCAGCAGACTCACGCCATCGGGCCAGGCAAACTTCTCTACACTGGGGTTATTCGCAAAAACTACGCCTATCCACAGAAAAAGCAATATAAAAATTCTAGTCATATAAAACCGCTTTGAAATATTATTTTAAGGCGGGATTGTAACGAAAAAACGCTTATATTTCGT
>CAJPSJ010000140.1 GCA_905373295.1 uncultured Campylobacter sp.
AGCGACGTGGAGGCGATGTTTGACGAAGCAAGCGCGCAGCTTTTAAAGCGCCTTGTGGATGCAGGTAAGATCGTTTTTAAAGACGGTTTTTACGAGATCGCAAAAGGCTAGGGCGTTAAATTTTAAAAGCTCTTTTGCGGCGCAGCGAGGGAAGGGCTTACATTTAGACCTCGCGTCGCAAGAAGAGCTAGCGTTAAATTTAGCGCCGAGTTGCGCCGCCGCCGCAAAGATGCTAGCACGCCCGGTTTTAGGAAACGAGGCTAAGTGCCGTTAAATTATGAAATTTATGCACGCGTCGCAAAAATACAGACCCCAAATGGCGCTTTTTGGGTACCGGTGGGTTATTAAAGTAGCCGAATGGGTGGCAAAAGCGGGCTTGGAGCCGCGGGAGATTGCGAAATGTACGCCTTTAAATTTAGCCTGCTTGCCGCGCTCGCTTGGAGTTTTTGCGCTTTAATCATCCGCACGCCGAATGTGCGCCCATTATGCGATACTGCGCGCTCAAAGAGCTGTGATCGGATAGTATAAACGCCGTGAAATTTTATCGTATACTTTGGTCTTTAAATTTAAAATTTAGCCAGCAGAATTTGATCTGTGCTAGAGTTTTGACGCGGATCGCGCTAAAAGCTCCGCGCCATATATCGTCGTGACCGATTAAATTTAATTCGCGCCGTTTTGTCGTGATAAAATTCTATGGAATTTTTTAAATGCTAGCCGCAAAATTTCAAGCCGTTGCGCGCTCTGCGGCGATGCTAAAATTTTGACGCGATAGAGTTTCGCGGCAGAATTTTACGCCGCTCAGCGTATCTGATAGGGCGAGCTTTAGACGATAAAATTTTACGGCAGAGCTGCAAAATTCTAAATCCAAAGTAAAATTTTGCCCGCAAAGCCTACTGCGCGACTACCTTGTCGATCCTTAAGATCGTAATCGCCGGCGTGTCCTTGCTCCCAAGGCACCGCAAAATCGACGTTCTTGCCTGCATTTTGCAAGCTAAGCGCCAAAATAGCAGGGATCGCAAGCGCCGTATCGCGATCGCTCGCGCCGTGTCGGATACGGTAATGCTTCGCGCCGTTTTCGTTGTGCACGAAGCTCATCGCATCCATCATCTCCACAAGCTGCGCATCAGCGATTAGCGCCCCTTTGGCGGGGTCATTCATCGCGCTAAAATCCGTAAAATGCGCCGCGTTAAATTTGGCGCCGCCGAACAGCTCGTTTTCGGGATTTTCAAGCGCAAAGCCGTCGAATGCGGGCGGGGTCTTGGCGCGCGGCTCGACAGTCGCGTAGCCCCAAAATAGCATATGCGATTGCGATGCGTCATTCTTGATCTTGGCGGCTAGGTATAGGGGCGCCTTCGCGCGCGGATTTTTCGCCGCAAAATTAGCAAACGATGCCGATATGAGCCCGTTTATGTAATCTTTGAAGCTGCCGTCGCCGTTTTTATCCAGGTTTAGCGCGCGGCCGCCCCCGTCCTTTAAGCTTAGTGAGTTCAGATAGGCGGGGAATTGCGCCTTTAGCTCGTCTGAAATTTTAATCTGCGCTGCGCTTAGTTTACTGCTAATCGTTTTGCGCGCGGGCTTTGCGGCGCTTTGATTTGCGCCTTTTTTGGAATTTGCTTTTAGATCGCCGCCGCTAGAATTTTCGCCGCGCTCGTTAAATCCCGCCGCATCAAGGCCGCTAAAATCCATCTTTTCATATTTGCTCTGCGCGCCGAACATCCACTCATACGCCGCGTCCGCGTGCTTTAGATTTGTGATAGGGCAGTATGCGGACGCGGCGTAAATTTTATCGCTAGCCTTCGCAGCGCCCAGCTCCTGCAGATACGGCTCGTACGCGGCCTCGTCCCCGCTCGCGCCTAAAAGCGCCGAGAGCGCTCCGCCCGCGCTCGTGCCGTTTGAGACGATCTTGTTCGCGTCCCCCGGCATCGCCGCGTCGTTAAATTTCAGATACCGCACGACCGCCTTTAGATCGACGATCGCTGCGGGCGCCTTGCCGATATAATCGCCGGTTGCGTCCTTTAGCGTGCGTCCGCGCGCTGCGGGAGCGGCTACGACGTAACCGCGCGAAAGCGCCGTAGCGATCGCGTTTGGTTTGCCGCTTGCGTCTATTTTGACCTCGCCCGCTTCGCCCGGCATGTAGCCGCCCACGCCGTTGGGTAAAAATATCGGCGCGCTTGCGGCGTCAAATTTGCCGCTCTTGCGCCCCTCAAAATACTGCTGCGGGATGAAGATATTCATGCTTTGATAGTGCGCGCTTACGGGTTTTGCGACGTAGATTATATTTTTATAGGCGCGAAATTTTATCTTTTTGCCGCCTACGGTTACGCTTTCTTGCGTGAAATTTGCGGCGTTAAATTTCAGATCTATTTGCACGCTTTGCGTCGCGGCCTCGGCGTTTAGGCTTAGTGCGCCGCAAAGTATCGCGGCAGCGCCTAAAGCAAGGGATTTCTTACTCATTGAAGTATCCTTTATATTTTAATATTGCCGCTTTTTAGCCCTTTAAGCAGCCTAGTGACAAAGCTAATTTTATCAAAACTCGGCGAATACTTAAATCCGCTGCGCGCCTAAATTTTGAAATTTAAACGCAAAGGCATCTGCAAGTTGAAAGGAATTTTAAACTCGAAGTGTTATTTTAGTGGGCATTTGCGATCCGCCGCCGTAAATCCGGCTGCATTAAATTCCGCTCGTTAATTCATAAGCTTGAGCTGCGTTTCGAAGGCGGATTTGGGGTAGAGGCCGATGAGCTTTTTGACCGCTTTGCCGTTTTTATCGTAGATCACCGACGTGGGGGTGCCGAAAATGCCGCCTACGATGGATTCGAAGTATTTCACCGAGCTCGCGCCGCTGACGCTTGGGAATTTTATCCCTTTTTCGCGCGCGGTCGCGGCATCTGCTTCTAGCCCCTTGCCGTCGCCCAAAACGCCGATGATCAGCGCGTCACCGCTAGCTTGTAGCTCGTTTAGCACGGGTACTTGGGCTTTGCACGCGCCGCAGCTGCTGGTGTAGAAAAACAGCACGAACGGCTTGTCGTTGCCCTCGATCTTTAGCGTGCGCTCGGAGGGGTCGAACTTGGAGGCGAGCGAGGTGCCGTCGCTGCTTAGATGGTGCTTCCATCCGTCACAGCCTGCAAGCAGCAGCGCGAACACGGCGACAGCAACTTTTAAATTTAAAAATTTTATCATCTAAAATCCGCCTTCGGGCGCGCTAAATCAGCCTTTAAATTTGCGTTTGAAATTTTAAAATTTATGGCGCTATCCGCATTAGAATTTATGCCGTGACACATGCCGCGATCTGCGCTAGAATTTATATCGCGGTATGCGTTGAAATTTATATCGCGATCCGTGTCGTAATCCGCGCTAAAATCTATGTAGCGACCTGCCTCGCAATTCGTACTCGTAGCGTTTCCGTTTTTAAAATTTAGACTTTTTAAATTTTTACTCATTGGCTTCGCATCGGCGCTTGATATTTCGAGGCAAATAGCTTCGGCAGGACGCGCGCAGCAAAGAGCCGCACCTGCTCGCTCGAGCTTTGTGCGAACCCAAAAAGAGCGTGCGCAGGCGGTGAAATTTTTAAATTTTAACGTAGCTTCATTTTTCATCATGCGAGCTAAATTTTACGCACCGGAATTTTGCGCGCCCGAATTTTTGGCACCTTGATTTTCGCCGTTAGAATTCTCGGCACTCTGATCTTCGCCGCTAGAGCTTTGCGGGGCAGGATTTTGCTCACTCGCAGTTTCGGCGCTAGAGCTTTGCGAAGCGCTTTCGTTTGAATCGCGATCTGAAATTTTATCCTGCGAGCCGAGATTGTGCTTCATCGTGCTTTGATCCAAAAGCTCTATTCGATCGAGCTTGCCGTGTCTTAGGCGCACTACTTTGTCGGCAAATTTGCCTAGCTCTTCGTTGTGCGTGACCAAAAGCAGCGTCTTGCCCTCGCTGCGAAGCGTCTGAAAGAGTTGCAAAACCACGCGCTCGTTGGCCTCGTCGAGGTTGCCCGTAGGTTCATCGGCGATGATAATATCGGGGTCATTGATGAGCGCGCGAGCGATGCAGACGCGCTGCTGCTCGCCGCCGCTAAGCTCGCTAGGGCGGTGCGTGATGCGGTGCCCGAGCCCCACTTTCTCAAGTGCTGCCTTGGCGCTGTCCTCGTCCACGCAGCTGTGGTAGTATTGATTTAACATAACGTTTTCGACGGCCGTTAGGTAAGGAATTAGGTGAAACTGCTGAAACACGAGACCGATCTTTTTGCGGCGAAATTCTAAAATTTGCTCGTCATTTAGCGCGCTCGCGTCGGCTCCGCCCAGGATATATCTGCCCGCGGTGGGGGTGTCCATCAGGCTTAGGATATTTACGAGTGTGCTCTTGCCGCTGCCGCTTGGGCCCATTATGCTGACCCACTCGCCGCTTAAAACGTCGAAGCTGATATTATCGAGAGCCTTAACCTCGCCGAAGTATTTGCAGATGCCTTCAAATTTTAAAATTTCCATGTCATTCCCTTAATAGATTCGCTAAATTCGGATTCAGCGCCTTTTTGATCGGATAGTAGCTTGCCGCGAGCGCAAAAATCAGGCTCAGCGCGACCGCCGCGAAGAGGCTAATCAGCCTAAAATCCACGCTGCTTGAAAATATCAGATGCCCCAGCAAGATCGCTAGCAGGTATCCCACGAAGACTCCCGCTAGCGAGCCTGCGACGCAGACGGTTAAAATTTCGCTCAGGATCAGGTGGAGCAAATTTTGTTTGCTCGCGCCGATTGCGCGGATGAGCGCGAACTCTTTGATGCGCGAAAGCAGGATCGAGCTAAGGCTCGTATTGATGCAGACCGAGGTGATCAAAAGGATCGTAATGCCGATAAGAAGCATCAAAAGCTTGATTTTGTTTAAGATGATGCCCTGGGTCTTGGATACCTTGCCGATCGGCGCGAAGCTCATCTGCGCATCGCTTAGACTTTTTGAAATTTCGCTAAGCTGCTTAAAATCGCCGCTTACGATCGCTTCGGCGTAATTTACCTGCGCAGGCTGATTTAAAATTTTTTGCGCCAGCGGCAGCGAGATTAGCAGCATGCCGTCCTCTTTCTGCCCGTCATAGACGATACCTTTTATCTTTACCTTGCTCGTTTCGTTTGAGCCGATCGGCGTGATCTCGATACTATCGCCGAGTTTCGCGCCCAAAAGCTTGGCGAGATCTTGGCCGATGAGCGCGTTTTTATCATCGAAATCCACGCCGATAAACGAGCCCTCTTTAAGATCCAAAAACGGCATCGTATCGCGCAGAGAGGAGAAATTTACT
>CAJPSJ010000141.1 GCA_905373295.1 uncultured Campylobacter sp.
CCCGTTTTATCGATAAAACCGGCAAAGAGATCGTTCCTTGTATATATGATGACGTTGGCGTTTTTCGCGAAGGCTTGGCGGACGTTAAAAAGAACGGTTATTGGGGATATATCGATGAAATGGGAAAAGAAGTTATTCCTTGCATATATGATCGGGCCGGGAGTTTTTGCGAAGGCTTAGCAAAGATTGAAAAGGACGGCAAATGGGGCTTTATCGATAAAACGGGCACAGAGGTAGTGTCTTGTGTATACGAGCTTGCTTGGGATTTTGATAATACTTTGTGCGGATATTATGACGAAATCAAATATTGCGAAGGATACGTTAAAGTCAAAAAAGACGGCAAATGGGGGCTGCTAGATGATGAGGATAATGAAATTTTAAAGCCGATGTTTTACGACGAGATAGAAGTTATTAAAATTCTGAGCGACGACTACGTTAAAATCGTGCTAGACGGTCGCGAAACGATCGTGAATAAAAACGGCAAAATAATATCGTAAATTTAAAGGAGAGATAATGGTTAGCGTAGAGCAAGCGATCGAGGATCTGAAAAACGGCAAAATGCTCGTTATGGTCGATGACGTCGATCGCGAGAACGAGGGCGATTTGGTGTTTGCGAGCACCTTTAGCAGCGCGGAAAAAGTAAATTTTGCGATCACGCACGCTCGCGGAGTGCTGTGCGTGGCGCTTAGCCCGCAGATAGCGGAGCAGCTAGATCTAAATTTGATGGTCGATAAAAACACCTCCAGCCACGAGACCGCTTTTACCGTCACGATCGACGCGAAGGGCGCCAAGACGGGCGTAAGCGCGTATGAGCGCAATATGACGATCGAGCTGATGTCGCGCGTGGGCGCTCGCGCGGATGATTTCGTCCGCCCGGGACATATCTTCCCGCTCATCGCCAAAAGCGGCGGCGTGCTCGCTCGCACGGGGCATACCGAGGGCTCTACGGATCTGTGCCGCTTGGCGGGGCTTTCGCAAAGCGCCGTGATCTGCGAGATCGTCAAAGACGACGGCGATATGGCACGCAGGGACGATCTGGAAAAATTCTGCGCGCAGCACGGCATCAATATGATCTCGGTCGCGCAGATCGTGCAGTACCGCCTAAAGCACGAAACGCTCGTTAAATTTAGCGAGCCAAAAAGCGCTATGTTGTGCGGCGAGGCGGCGAAATTTTACGACGTGAGCGATCACGAGGGCAACGAGCACCGCGCATATATTTTCGGCGAGCTGGGAAAGAGCGCGCAGACGAACGTGAAATTTCATAAAATTTCAAGCGATCTGGAGTTTTTAAGCGATACGAAATTTAACGATTTCATGCGCGATCTGGACGTTTTGCGCAAAGAGGGCGGCGTGCTTTTGATGCTAAAATCCGCGCAAAATCGCGCCGATTTTAAGAGCTTCGGCATCGGAGCGCAAATTTTAGCGCACCTGGGCGTGAGAAAAATCAAAATTTTAAGCAAGAGCGAGCCGAAGGACTACGCCGGGCTTAGCGGTTTTGGGATAGATATAGTTTGATAGCTCACATCGATTTGGACAGCTTCTTCGTCTCTGTAGCGAGGCTTGCGGACCCCGCGCTTGCGGGCAAAAAGATCGCGGTCGTCGGAGGAGGCGACGAGGAGATTTTCGGCGGTAAGAGCGAGCTTGGCAGCGTGATTTTAAGCGCGAGCTACGAGGCCAGAGCCGACGGCGTGCACTCGGCTCAGCCCGTTAAAATCGCGCTCGGACTCTGCCCGCAGCTGATTTTAGTGCGCGCGCGCCACGGCGAATACCGAAAAATTTCACGCGAAATTTATGAGTTTTTACTAAGCTTTACGCCCGAGATCGAAAAATTTAGCATCGACGAGTTTTTTCTAAATTTACGCGGTACGGCTTACGACACGGACGCGCTGAGCTTTGCCGCGTTTTTGCAAAGCGAGATTATGCGCCGCTTTAGCCTTCCGTGCAGCGTCGGCCTTAGCGAAGCAAAACTTATCGCAAAGCTCGCCACGAGCCTTGCCAAGCCCTTCGGCGTGCGGCAAATTTTAAAATCGCAAATCGCGCGCGAGCTATCCGCCGTGCCTGTGGCAAAATTCCCGGGCATCGGCAAGGCGGCGCAAAAAACGCTCGGCAAATACGGTATCGTAACCTTCGGAGACGCGTTAGGGCACAGAGAAATTTTTGAAAAAATGGGCGCGAACGGCAGGAAAATTTTCGCAGCCCTTAGCGGCAAGGATGAGGGCGAAGTCGTCTCAAAGCGCGAGCGCAAGAGTATCGGCTTTGGACGCAGCTTCGCACCGTGCGCCGATCGCGACGAGCTGCGGCGTAAAATTTTAATTTTGGCGCGCCATTTGGCGGGCGAAGTGCTCGCAAGGGGGCTAAAGCCCGCGACATATGATCTAAAGATCCGCTACAAATCGCGCGAGGAGTTTTCGCATCAGATCAGCCAGGATAGGGCGTTTAGTCTAAATTTACTGAGCGAGACCGCAATTGAGCTGTTTGAGCTATGCGACGTGAAAAAAGGCGCGCAGATAATCCACGTAGCGCTAAATCTTTCAAATTTTAGCGGCAGATCGGGCAGCTCGCTGCTCTTTGGCGAGATCGATAAAAAGCAGCAGAGCCTAGATCGATCTTTAAGCAGGATTTGGGAAAAATTCGGCATCGAAAAGCTGAAAAAGGCGAGCGAAATTTGATTAAATTTAAAGGAAAAAGATGAAATTAGGCGAGCTATACTCGGTGATCTGCATAATCTTTGCGACGAATTTCAGGGGCGTGATAGACGAACAGAAATTGCGCAGCTTGGGCAAAAACTGGATCATCGTAAATAAAAATATCGAGAACAAAAACGGCCATGAGCTTTGGCAAAAGGTGCAGGCCGAGGACTATGCGGCGCTAGAGCGCGATTTTGAGGCGCTAAAAGGGGTGTTTGAGATGGACTTTTTTAAGCTCGTTAGCGAAAGCGAAGTGGAGCTGTTTTATGAAAAATGCCGCTTCAAAAAGCCTTTTACGGAGCTTAAAAGCGCTCACGCAGCCAATATGCTAGCGCTGCTTGCCATGATCTTTAAGCAAAACACGGACGCGAAATCGCATAAAATTTTGACGCTATATCTGGCGCAATTTATCATTCCTAGCTTTTCCGCGCTTGCTACGCACGTGCAGATAAATGCCAAAAGCAGTTACTACAAGGCGCTCGGGTGGTTTTTAGCGGATTTTTGCCGCGTGGTGAAAGAGACGCTAGGGCTTAGAATTTAGAATTTAGAACTCGCGCTCGGTACTTTTGCGCGTTCGGCACAGAAAAGCGCTATGTAGAGATAGGTTTAAAGCTTGCTTTCGGGATTTCTTGCGCTGTAGCCGGTACAGCCCCTGCGGGCGCGATAAGCTAAGCAAGACGGGCAAATTTTATCTGCGTGGATGCAAAGTATCTGCCTTGCGATTTTGCGTGTCGGCATTTATCCATCGCGCGTCGTTTTGAATTCTGCATGGTATTCGGTGTTTTGCGCATGTGCCGTTCGACGTTTGTTTTGCGCGCACTGCGAGTTTTGCTCGGCGTCCGGTGCTCTCATTTTGCGCCGCCTGCATTAGGGTGCTGCGTGCTTTGTCCGCGTCGCGCCACTTTGCGTGTCGCTTCGTATGTCGTCTGGTACCGCCGCTCGGTGCTTTACGTGTGGCGCCTTACGCCCCATATAGCGCCGCTGTGTGAAATTTCATGCGAGGTGGCCCGCGCGTCGTTTGACGCTCTCACTAGGATTCGTGTCTTACGTGTTTCGTGCGTGCGATCGAGCGTTCGAAAACTAGGATTTGGCGCCTAGTACTTGCGCCGCCCTGCGTCTTTTGCCGAGCATGCGTTACGTAGCGTCCTGTGCACGTAGCCAAATTTTAAAATTTAAAACAAAGGAAAAATTTGAATTACTGGAACGAAATTTACGCCCACTTTGACCCCGTGGCATTCAGCGCGTTTGGCATAAACGTGCACTGGTACGGTATTATGTATGTTTTGGCGCTGCTTACGGCGCTATTTATCGCCAAATATTTCGTGCGAAAAGACGGCCTTGACTTCAGTGATAAGATGCTCGATCGCTACTTTATCTGGGTCGAGGTGGGCGTCATTTTGGGCGCGCGGCTTGGATACATCGCGATCTATTCGGGCGAGGCGGCGTGGTATTTCAGCCATCCGTGGCAAATTTTCAATCCCTTTCATAACGGCGAGTTCGTGGGCATCCGCGGTATGAGCTATCACGGCGCAGTCGTCGGATTCGTGATCGCGACGGTTTGGTTTTGCAAAAAATTTAAAACCGATATGTGGGCGCTACTCGATCTCGTGGCACTTAGCGTGCCGCTTGGGTATTTTTTCGGACGCGTGGGGAATTTTTTAAATCAGGAGCTTTTCGGGCGCGAGACGAGCGAGCCGTGGGGGATTTTGGTAGGCGGCACGTTGCGTCACCCAAGCCAGCTTTACGAAGCGGTTTTGGAAGGACTGGTAATTTTCGTGATTTTATTTTTCTACCGTAAATTTAAGAAATTTAACGGCGAGTTGATATGTTTATACGCGATGCTATATACGGCGTTTAGATTTTTCGTAGAATTTTTTAGGCAGCCGGATGATGGGCTTGGCTTTGTATTTTTAAATTTATCGATGGGGCAAATTTTATCTTTAGTAATGTTTTTGATAGCAGTTTTCTTAAAGCAGTCTTTGAAGAAAAAACTAATTTGCAGAAATTAAATTAATCTAAAGTTAAAAAGTAATATAATCTCTTTACAAAAATGTAAATTTTCGTTTAGCGGGGATTTATAATCATCTTTTTTAAGGAGAACCTATGCTAGGTCGCATTGAAGGCTTTACGGGCAGATCCATAGACGGCAAAAAGAGCCGCATTATGGCTTTGCAAGACGTGGCGCAAAGCATCAGCGGGCTGATTTTGGCCTGTTTTATGCTGTGTCATATGATATTTACCGGCACAATTTTGATCGGTAAGGGCGCGTTTGAGGGCGTCGTACATTTCGCCGAACCGGGCGGAATTTATTTCGTCACAAACATCGTCGCTTTTATAATTTTCGTGATTTTCGTAGTTCACGCGTTTTTGGCGATGAGAAAATTTCCAGCTAACTACGCCGCTTACAGAGCGTTTAAAGCGCACAAAATGCGAATGAAGCATTGCGACACGACGCTTTGGTGGTTTCAGTTTTGGACGGGATTTTTCCTATTTTTCTTTGCGGCGGCTCATATTTTAATGATCGTATTTGGTCCGAAAATTACTGCAGATCTTGCTATCGCTCGCTTCGGACAGCT
>CAJPSJ010000142.1 GCA_905373295.1 uncultured Campylobacter sp.
TTTTAGCTAAAATAACGATATCTTTTACGAAAGGATGAAAAATGGCTGAGTTTTTAATCAAAGACGCCAAAGACGGCTGCAAATTCGATCTACTTTATGACGGGCACGTACTGTGCACCTCCGAGGTTTACACGAGCAAGACCGCTTGCAAAAACGGCATCGAAAGCGTCGCAAAAAACGCCGCGCTAAATAAGATCGAAGATCAAATCGCGGGCGGAGAAAAGCTAAACAATCCGAAATTTGAGCTTTACACCGATAAAGCAGACAAGGTTCGCTTCCGCCTAACGGCCAGCAACGGACAGATCATCGCCGTTAGTAAAGATTTTGAAGCCAAAGCGGACGCTCTAAAAGTAATAGAGCTTATCGTCAAACAGGCTCCGAAAGCCAAGATCAAGGAGGCGTAAATGGACATAAACGGACTTGTAAATATGGTCTCTGCACTCAAAAACGACGATAAAAATTTAAGAGAATTTCAAAGCGGCCCTGTCGCTTTTATCGAAAAATTTCTAGGCGTGGACCTGCCCGACGACCAGATAAATGCGATAATTGCGGGCATCAGCTCAAATTTTTTAAGCAAAAACGAAAGCGGCGGATCTAGCTCGCTAGGCTCGATGCTGGGTGGACTTTTGGGCGGCGGCAAGGACGTGCAAGCAAACGCCGTCGATAGCAAAGGCGTGGATTTTAGCGCGCTGATCGGCAAAATCGCAAGCGCCAAGCTCGACCTTAACGGCGACGGTAAAATCGATATCAACGACGCAAGTAGCTTTTTGGGCGATCTTTTAGGAGGCGGCTCAAACGGCGAAGATAAGGGGTTAAGCTTAGGCAGCCTGCTAAAAACGTTTAAAATTTAAACGAGGCTAAATTTAAAACGCAGGCCGGATTTTGCGCGACGATGTTTAAATTTGCGCGCGCTATTTTAATCCGCGCCTGCGCCGTTTAACGCTCGCGTGAAGGGTTTAAATTTACGCTACGTTGCGCGCGAGGCCTTGAGCTTAGGCAAAACGAGCTTAAATTTAGAGTAAGACGGCGTTTAAATTTAAGCCGCTTCCTTGTAGTATTTTATTTATGCTGTCGCGACATAGCGCCCTGCTCCGCTCTTTTGATCGCCCATATTGAGCTAAAATAACCACAAACTCTGCTTTAAATTTTATCTTTGCTCTTTAACGTCCGCTTTAAATTTAGTCGCTCTTTGACTCCGTTTTATTTTACCGCCCATTCAAATGCCCGCACAGCGCGCCATAGCATATCGTCGAATTTCATCAAAATTTTAAAAACGGCTATAAATTAAGCGCGAAAGAGTTCGCCTAAAAAGGATATATTTTATTTCTATTTACTGTTTAGGTAGTATAATCATTCTCGTCCGACAAGATAAAACCTCCTTTTTGTATGAAGCCCGAGCGTAAAAGCTCGGGCTTTTTTTATACCCGAAATTCTGCTATAATCCCGCCAAAAACTGCAAGGAAATTTTATGCTTTCACATATCGACGAAAACAATATGCCGCGCATGGTGGATGTCGGCGCTAAGGATGATAGCGAGCGCGTAGCCACCGCTAGCGGTATCATCCGCATGAGCGCGGAGGCGTTTGCCGCCGTCAAGCAAAACACGGCTAAAAAAGGCCCCGTGCTTCAAACCGCCGTCGTTGCCGCGATAATGGGCGCTAAAAAGACGAGCGAGCTAATACCAATGACCCATCCGCTTACGATTACTTCGATTAAAACGGATATCGAAGAGCTTACGAGCGAGTGCGCGTTTAAGCTTTTCGTAACTGTGAAAATCACGGGCAAAACGGGCGTCGAGATGGAAGCGCTAACGGGCGTGAGCGTGGGGCTACTGACGATTTATGATATGCTAAAAGCGATAGATAAATCGATGCAGATCACCGATGTCGTGTTGCAGCGCAAAGAGGGGGGCAAGAGTGGCGTGTATATTAGGAGCTGAAAAGCCAAAAATCGACTATCCACTCTTTTGGGAATATAAAGTAGTCCTAGACGCGACTACCCAAAAGCGTGAGCAGATCGATGAAATTTTAAAGGGCGAGAATTACAAAATAGACTTTTCGCGCTTTTCAAACGGCGGCAAATATATGAGCTTCAACGCAAGCGTCTTCGTTAAAGACGACTTGCATCGAAACGAAATTTTCGAGCGCTTAAAAGCCCACTTTAAATATGTATTGTAACAGGAGATGAAATGAAAGAAGCAATAACCAAAAAATTCGGCGCCGATCTCGCGCAAATTTCACAAGCCGAGCTAGCCTCATATGTGCAAGAACTCGCCTTGCAAGAAGCCACGAAGGCTTTGTGTGAGCTTGACGACGAGAGTAAAAGCGCCAAAAGCACGCAATTAATCCTAGACTTCGCAGCCGAGTTAAAAGACGCGGGCGCGCTTAGCGATGAGACGGCAGAAGCCCTACTTAACGGCGTTAAAAAGGCGCTGTGCGACGAGGACGAGCAGGGGCTTTACAAGCTCATCTACGACTACGACGATCTGCGCAAAAAGATCGCTTGTAAGCAAAAGGCGATTAAAACCCTTGTTTTGCGCAGCTACGACGATCTGGATACCGCGCTGCAAAACGCAAGCGAAACAGAAGCAAAAGAGCGCATAGGCTCGGCGCTACAGCGAGCGATTGCGAGTAAACTTCCGCTTGCGGACGTGCTGAAAGAAGCGAGCGAACTGGCCTTCATAAGCGTGCTCGAAAGCGGCACCGACATCGAGGATACCGCGCACGAGACGGCGAAAAACATCGCATTTTCGGCTATCGGCGACGGAGAATTTACGAAATTCCGCACGAAAGAAATTTCAAAAATCATCATAAATCGCGCGATTTTCGTCGCAAACGAGAGCAAAAATACCGCCTCTGCGCTGATTAGAGGCGCGATTTTAGGCTGCTACGACGGCATAAACAAAGCCGCCGAGAGATACCGCGACGAGCTAAGTTTTTCGCCAGCAAGCGACGCACAGAGCCTAGAGAACGAAAGACTTCAAATTTCGCAGATGAGCGAGCTATTTAGCGCCGTGCTAAGCGACGCGGTCGCAAGCTCGGAGGAGCCCGCCAAAAGCGAGATCGCCAAGATCGCTGATGAGGAATTCGGCGGCTACCTGGCTAAATTTAGAAAAATTTCAAGCGATCTTGCCGAGCAACTAAGCGCCAAAATCGGTGAGATCGAGCTTGGCGAGCGCGCGAAAAAGGCGAGCGCCAAAGCGCGCGAAATCACTCAAGAGCTGAGCCAAAAAAGCGCCAAAATCATCGAAAACCTCGATCTGGACGAGAAACTGGACGCAATCAAAAAAGAGCTTAGCGAGTTTGAAAAGAAGATGAGCCAAAAATTTGCCGAGCTAAAAAGTTCCGAGGTCGCCAAAAACGTAAGCGAAAGGGCGCGCGAGATGAGCGCTAAGGCTTACGAGGCCGCAAAAGAGACGATCGCCAAGCTAAAGTCCAAAAAGGACTAAATGGGTGCCGCAGGCGCAAAATCCCTAGCGGTAAACACTCAGCGCTCACTGCTTTGCGCTGCAAAATTTACTAGCATACCTTAAAGCTCGCGTGCCCTAAAAGAAAGGAGCTTTCGTTAGAGTTTGCGAGGCCTGCGCAGAATTCTTTATGCGCTTTAACGGCGCTGCAAAATTCCATGCCGATAAAGAATTTTACGAATTTTGCATAACTAAATTTAGATGTGCGCTGCAAAATTCCGTGCCGCCAAAAATCCTACGGCGATGTGAGACCCCGGTCCAACCAAATCTTGCCGCAGTGATAAAATTCTAAGTGCAAAATTTTATAGCTGTCAGAGCATATATAAAATTCCAAAAACGGCGCGGATTTTTAAGCTTGAAATTTCATCGCGTAGATTTGCGTAGCAGAATTTTAAAATTCCATCCAAAATGATACGGTACGGCTTGCAGTTTGAAATTTTATCCCGACGCGCGTAAATGAAATTCCACGAGATAAATTCTACGAAAAGGCATCTTGGCGTTTGGCATTTCTGCGATCATTTCAATTCCCACAACAAAATTTCATTGTAGCGCAAGATGCGATGTGAAGGGATACCGCTAAGCTAACAATTAGAATTTTACGTTGCAAAGATTAGCGCGGCTCATCTCAAATCATAGCGACATCTGAGCCCATTTTATCACGCGATTTGATTGTGCAAATTTCAAATTGCTCCTATCCGCCCGAACTGAGCGCTTAGTGCAAATAAAATTCCGCCGGATTTATCGTAGCCTACGCAGCATAAATTTAAAACCGCGCTCCCTGCTCTATTTAGGCGTAGAGGTGCCTTGTTTATACAGCGCCGCATTTAGATAAAATCACTGCTTTCACACATCAATGCCTCGTTTACGCCACGATAAAATTCTGCGAAATCTCCGCTAAATTTTATCGCTAAATTACAAAGCCCAATTCTATTTTAAAGGCGACGGGCGTCCTTAAATTTTACGACAAATTCCAAATAGATCGCGCCTGCAAAATCCGGCAATCCAAAATAAAATTCTAAAAATTTAATCAAATTTCGCTAAAATCGCCGCAAAATTCCAAGGAGAAAAGATGAAAAAAATAGCTCTTTTAATATCCTTTGCTGCGATGATGATTTTTACCGGCTGCGCGAGCACCACGCAAGGCGGCGCCGTAGGCATCGACCGCTCGCAATTCATCACCGTAAGCGAAGCTGAAATGGATCAAAGTGCCGCGCTTGCCTACAGGCAGATTACCGCCCAAGCAAACGCCAAGCATGTCCTAAATACCGATAAAAAGCTAACTGATCGAGTTAGAGGCATCTCGAAGCGCCTAATCGCCCAAGTTGGCGCATTTCGCAAAGACGCACTGAAATGGAACTGGCAGGTAAACGTCATCAACGACCCTACAATTAATGCTTGGTGTATGCCTGGCGGTCGCATCGTCGTATATACGGGCATCATCGAAAAGCTTAAGCTTACCGATGCCGAGCTGGCTGCTATTTTGGGGCACGAGATGTCGCACGCACTGCGCGAACACAGCCGCGAGCGAGCCTCGACTGAACAGATGAAAGATGTCGGTATCGCCGTAGCAAGCTCCGCAGCAGGGCTTGGAGATCTGGGCTCAGCGGCTTTGAACATGGCAGCGCAGTACACATTCACGCTGCCGTTTTCGCGCACGCATGAGACGGAGGCTGATCTGATGGGCGTTGAGCTGATGGCGCGCGCAGGATACGATCCAAGGGCGGCG
>CAJPSJ010000143.1 GCA_905373295.1 uncultured Campylobacter sp.
CTACTATGATAGCTGCATTTACCGCGAGCTTATGCGATAAAAACGCGACTTTTAGCGTCGTTATCGCCACCACCGCACCAAATACGGCTTTGGTAAGCCCGGGAAATTTAGCTGTAAATTCCGAGACGACGTAAGACACCTTTCTGATCACATTTAACGCGCTATTTATTACCGGTAAGAATACGCTTCCGATATTTATGGCTATTTCGTTGAATGCACTTTTCATAAGCTGGATATTGTTCGCGGTCGTCGCACTCCTTGCTTCGAATTCTCTTTGCATCGAACCCGCTTTAGCTTTATCACCGCTTAAAGCCATAGCTTTATCGAAGTTTTCGATAGCTCCGGTCACAAGAGATATGTCATCACCGAAATTTTTACCGAATATCGCCGTTAAAATACCCGTTTTTTGCGCTTTTGGAATTTTTGAAAGAGTGTGTAAAAATTGCGTCAGAGCCTTTTGCGGATCTTTAAGGATCGCTCTTTTTAAGTCTTTGCCGTCGATGCCGATCTGTTTAAACGCTTCCGATACTTCTTTGCTTGCATTATCGGCATTGTTTAGCACAGTCAGCATTGAGTTTATCGCGGTGCTGGCTACTTCAGGAGCTTTACCGAGTGCGATAAACGAGCTTGCAAGTCCAGCTGTAGCGTCGGCGCTAAGACCGAAGTCTTTAGCATTACCCGCTATCCTGCCTAGAGCATTTACGATATCGCCTGCGGTAGCGGCGGAGTTATTAGAGATATGATTTATCGTATCGCCCAAGGCCCCTACTTGTTTTACGTCCATACCGAAAATATTCATAAGCGTAGCCATATTATCACCCGCTTCTTTTGCGCTCATATCAAAAGCTACACCCATTTTTGCGGCGGTAGAGGTAAAATCGAGCAAATTTTCTTTAGCGATGCCAAGCTGTCCGCCCGAAGCCGTGATTTGAGCCAATTCGTTGACGCTTAACGGGATCGTTCGGCTCATTTTCATAAGGTCGTTAGAGAAATTTTTTACATCGTTTTCGCCTCCAAAATCCACTACCTTTTTGACGTCCGCCATCGAGCTTTCAAAATCGATCGCCGCACTTATCGGTTTTGATAGAACTAGAGCCGAGCCAAGAGCCGCTATGATATCGGTTTTAAGGCCTTCTATATTTTTGCGGGCGTTAGCGATATCTAAATTTAGTTTCGTAGTAGTCGCTTTTTTGATATCCGCGGCTAGCTTTGCGACTTGCTCTCTGGCACCGATGTTAAGGGGGTTTACCTTTAACTCTTTTAGCCCGTTTTTATACGCTTCGATAGGTGCTTTTATGGCTCTACCAAGTTGTGTACTTAAATCGTTTGACTGTTTATTGATGGCTTTCATCGCCTTGTCAAAGTCGCTTAAATCCATCCCGAAGGTCAGAGTCGCATTCTTTGCCATCCGCTTTGCTCCTTAAAAACTTTTCAAATAGTATCGAAACGCCGATTGGAATTTATACAAGTGAATATGATATAATCGCCCCATAAATCAAAAAGGATCCGTTATGAGTAGAAGTTTAGCTTTTTTCTTAGCAGGCGCTTTAGGAGTGGTTTTTTGCGGTGCGAGCCTTTTTATGTTAAGCGTCCTTGCATACTATCTTTTACCAGTTTTTGCGATAGCTTTTATAGCGGGCTGCATATTTACGATAAGAAATGTTAAAAAGCAAAGAGACGAAAGAAAAAGACAGAAAAGCTATATAGACGCCTTGCGATACGATAAGATACAAATTTAAGGTGCGATATCACACCTTATTCAACTTTACCGCTATTTCGTAATACTCTACGAATTCGTTAAATTCCAAGCTTAAAATATCGCTTAATGTAAAATGCAGGGTATGCCCTATAAGAGCAAACCCCTCCATTAGTTTTTTATGTCGATACCCAAAAATGAGCTTATGTTTTTCGACAACTCGCTCCACTCTCCTATAGGAAGAGCGTTTAAAAACTCTTTATCCAGCTCACCGTCGCTCATCTCAATCAGTAGCATTTTGGCTTGTTCGATCTCGTCTTTGCTAGATTTTTGCACGTTTTGAAGTTGTGCTAGAGTAGGAGCGCGCAGCTCCACTTCTTGCCCGTCCGAAAAAGTAAAAGTTCTTTTTGGTAATTCGATCTTTTTTAGTGCCATTTTAAATTTCCTTTCTTTACCTTACCCTTTAAGATATATTTTTTCGGATAGACTCGTATAGGTCTATACCGTCTACAGCGTAAATTTTATTATCCACGTCATAGATCAAAACGGGCTTTTTGTCCACGTCGTATTTGCAAAAATAGCAATTCATTTCGATGCTTAAATTCGCCTCTTTATTCATCTCGAATTTGGGCGGCTCTAGGACTTTGATATTACCGCTAAAGGTAGCTACTACTTGAGTAGCTGCTCCTTCACCGTCGGTATGGTTGGCTTTAACGTATAGGGATTGCTTTATTTTCGTGTTTAGTAGTGCAAAATAAACAGCGCTTACATTATTTATCGTAAATTTAGCTGATAGGGGCTTGAGCGTAGGTAATACGATCTCGTATTTGCCGATCTCCGCGCTTGCCTCGATAGTCTCGTGTTCGAACTTTGGCGGCTCGAAATCCACTAACTCGCCCATAAGTCCGATACCTGCTATAAATAAATTCCCGCCCGTGATCGCTTGTGCTTTTAAAGACATTTTCAACTCCTTTTAAATTTTTAAAGCTCTTCTATCAAAACTTGAGAATACTCGGTGACTCTGTAAATTCTATTCGTGATGTTCTTAAGAAGCGGCATTTCTTGAACTTTGTGTTTGATGTAGACTTTGCCCTCGCTTATCGTCTCATTACTGTTTAGCTCGGCTGGCACCGTCACTTCAAAGCCTACCGCAACGTTATTTGCGACCAAACGGCGATAAAACGCCTCGAGGCTATCGACTACGTTTTTTAGCACGTCGCGCATACGCTTATCGATCGCTCGTTTTTGAGCTTCGAATATCGTCTCGATCGCCGTATAAAAGATGACATAGGTATGAAGCGAGCTAAAATCCTCGTCTCGAGTCTCGCCGCCCCATGCCCTGATGCCGTCGTCTACGTAAGCGATCGTGATGCCTTCGCTTCTTAGTCGGTCGGCTTCGCAGTCCACGCCCTGGATAAACTCTACATTATCCACGATGCCGGTTATTCCTCCTATGACTCTATTTGAGAAAGTTTGCGAAAAGCCGTATTCGGTTTCTGCCATTACTTTAGCATAAAGTGCGATCAAAAACATCGAAAGCGGACGCACGACTTTATCCGTCCTAGTTACTTTTTGATACGTTATGATCGCGGTTTTTGTTTGCAGCGTTTTTACGGCGAGTTTAGCACTCGTTTCATTAGTAGCGTCGATCTCGATCGCGTAAACTGCACGCAAATATTCGGCTACTTGCTTTAGCTTTTCATAAACGCCAGTATCGTTATACTCCGGCGCACATAAAAATTTCGGCTTCGCGGCTACTTCGTTCTCAGCTTTCTTAAGAGCGTCAATAGCTTTTAAGCAAGAGTTTAGATTTTCTTGTTTTTTAGCATCGCTGTCGGAATTAGCACTTGGTTTAAAGGCGCTTAGAACGACTTGCGTATGTATCCCGCATGCCTTTAAATCGTCTAGTGCATTTTTGATAGTGCCTTTTTGCACTTCTTTGAGCGCATCTTCAACGGTGCTAAAGATATGAAGTCCTGCTTCTATCTTATCATCATCACCTACGATCGCGATCGGTCGTTTGTTATTGATCTCGTATGGATTCAGCGAGCCGTTATATAGCTCGACGTTTATCCCGTATTTACTTGGCATATTTTCTCCTTTAAATTTGGTTTTTTATCGATATTTTAAAATTCTCATAGTTTAGATCTCAAGCAACCTAGCAAGCGTCTTAACAGAGTTGTAAACGCCCTTATCGTCGCTTCTATCACCCACCAAAATGCATCCTAGCGTGTCTTGCGGGAAATTGCCGTTATGGATTAAAATTTTTCGCGCCTTACTTACTTTATCGTTATAAAGTAGCGGCAAGCGGCGGTTAAACCTAGGACTTCTATAAAATTCGGCATCATACTCGCCTTGCGGGATCCTTTTATCTTGCCCCGAGGCTGTCGTATCCTCGCCCGCAGGCTCAAGGGTATAACATTCAAAAAGCCTCTTTCCCTCGTCCGTGATCGTTAGCTTCCCGATCGTGCCGTCGTGAATCTTTTTAAATCTATTTATCTTGATTTTCATATTCCGATCCTCCAAAATCCGTATCTTTTAAATTTTTAATCTTCTTTGCCAAGAAGCTGTTTATCTTCGCTCTGACCCAATCTGCGCCAAACCAAGCCACCGCTCCGCTTAGGGCTATGCAAGATTTAGGGCTACCGGGCATAAACTCGCTCAGCACCGCGTAACTCACAAACGCAAACAGCATCGATGAGCCCACCGCTACCAGCCACGATATGACCTTTTGCCCGCCCGATCCTCGCAGCTTCATATTGCCGCTTCCGATCCCCAGCATTGAGCCCAAAAAGCTTATGACCCCTACAAGTATGTAGTTCCACACTTCTTTATCTATCCCCCACATTCGCGCACTCCTTCAGGAGCGCTTCGCAGGTTTGATAGTATTTTGCCAGCTCGACCGCGCTTTGCATATTGCTTGAATCAAATTTAGGCTTTGTAGGGAGGTTTACTTTGCACTTTATCGGAATAAAAACGTCTTTATATTCCGTCCTTACCATCGGCGCAGGTTTCGCCGCACACCCGCTAAGAGAAACGCACAGCGCCAACCCTATCAGAAAAAGAATAAATCTGATGATATATTCTCGCTTGTGCTTAGCCAGCTCTTTTTGGTAGTTTTTGTCGAGCAAAAACGTCTTGCGCAGAGGCTTTGAATACTGCGGCATATATAACTGTCCTGTTTTCATCTGCCCATCTCCCTGAATATTTCCTCATAGAATTTCAGCTTCTTTTCGCACTTTGCGTCCCTTATCGGCACATTTATCGGCTCGTATCTCGTCTCTATCTCTTTTTTGATGATAGGACCGGCGTTTTTGAGCTTTTCGTTTTGCAGAGCGATCTCTTTAACTTTCTCGTTTTGCAAATCAATTTTGGCGTCGCAAGCCTGCAAATTTGAGGAGCTTATGAGCTCTTGCGTTTTGGCGAAAACTAGGTCTTTGTTCAGCTGCTCGATTTTGC
>CAJPSJ010000144.1 GCA_905373295.1 uncultured Campylobacter sp.
GCCGTTGCGGTAGTGTTTCGTGTTGTTTCCACGCCCGTCGTCGTCTTTGATACCGCTTCGGCGTCCGTTGTGGCGGTAAAATTTTGATTGTTTAAATTCGGCGTCGTTTCGGAATTTGAGTTATCTAAATTTAGCGCCGAGGCGGAATTTTGCTCGCTTAAATTTAACGCCGCCGCAGAGCTTTCATCGTTCAAATTTGAAGCGGCGAAATTCTGCCCTTTTAAAGAATTTTGCTCATCTAAATTTAAATCGCAGGCTGAGCTTTGCTCGCTTAAATTTAAACTTTCGGCGTCCTCGCAAGATTCGTTAAATTTAGAATTTCCCTCGCCCACGGCTCACCTCAGGCTGATGAGATCAAGCGGGTTGATGTGGTAGTTCTGCTGCGTTACCTCAAAGGTCAGATCCGAGCCGATGCGCCCGATGATGTAGCCCTTTTTGACGTTGGAGCCGACGCGCACGGTAGGCGGGATCTGATTTAGATGCGCGTAGATCGTGTGGATGCCGCCGCTGTGCTCTAGGATCACGACCTTATCGAGCACGGCGGTCTCTTTAGCAAAGACCACCTTGCCCGGTAGCACCGCTTTAACCTGTGTGTCGCCGCTGTTTGAGCCCAGCACGATATTTTCGTTGAAAAGCTTGATGCTATACACCGGATCGTTGTAATTGCCGAATTTTCGCTTCAAATACGCGCCGTTCAGAGGCGCCGCGGTCTTGGCTCCGCTGTATTTTTTAACGCGCGATGACTGATAGCTCGAGCCGTACTGCTTGACCTTTTGGTTGATCTTGCTTACGCGCTCATCCGCAGGCTCGCTCACTTCTGGCTCGGGCTCCTGTGGCGGCGCAGGCTCGGGTTTACCCGCTTTTTTGGCAGCCGCTTTTGCTTTGGCGTACTCTTTTTCGCGAGCTTGGCGCTCCTTTTGCTTCTGTGCTTCCAGCTTCGCTTGGCGCGCCGCTTCCTCCTTTTGCGCTTTGGCCTTTTCTTCGGCATCGTCGATGATCTTAAGCTCCTGTAGGGTCTTAGATATGGCGTCTTGCTCGTCGTTTATCTTCTCTAGCCTCGCGATATAGTCCTCTTTGTCCTTTTTCATCTGCGCGAGCTTCTCTTTTTGGGTGGTTTGCTTGGCGTTGAGATCGGTTTTTTTCTTGTCGTAGCCCGCCATGCTCGCCTGGATCGATTTGATCTTTTTGTTTTGCTCGTTGATAAAATTTTGATTATTTTCGTAGTCTTTGATTAGTCCTTTCAGCTCGTCGTTCATAACGACGCCGAGCCCCTCTAAAATTTCGCTAGCTACGATGGAATCGGGCGTAGTGGTGGAATTTACGTCGGTGATGAGATCAAACGATAGCTCTTGCGAGATCACGCTTATGATCTTGCTCTCCAGTTCGCTTTGCACGCTAAGAAGAGTGATGTTTTGGCTATTGAGCTTCTCAAGCTCCTGCGCTTCGGCGGCGTATTGATCCTTTAGTCCTTCGATCGTTTCGCTTAGTTGCTTGATCTCGCCTTCGCGCTTTTTAAAGCCCTCCTGCTCCTTTACGATCTGGCCTGCGATCTCGTCGATCTTTTGCGAGAGTTGCATCCCCTCCTTTTGCGAGCTTTTGAGCTCTTGACCCGCTTTGGCGATCTTATCCTTCGTGCTTTGCTGCTTTGCGGGCGCGGCATAAGTAATAGCCGCGGCAAGCCCCAGCGCAAGAAGCGGCGCTAAAAAAGCTCTTTTCATGCTCGTTTATTTCCGATTTGCAGCATCACAAAACTCACCGCGATGATAGATAGCGCCAATGCAGCACCCAAAAGGATCAGCGCGTCGTAAGGCAGCACTATGGCGGTGCGTAGATCGCCGATACCCTTAAGCGTGGTCGAAAACACCTCCCAAGAAGGAAGCGCAATGTAGAAGCAGGTCACGATCAGCGTAGCGATGAAGGAGTCTATTATCGCCATTCGGTAGAGTTTGCCGCTTTTTATCAGAAACGACGCGCCGAAAAGCTCCATGATCTCGATGCGCTCTTTGTGTTCGTAAACCCAGATACGCATCTGGCGGTGAATTAACATCACGCCTAAAAGCACGATGAGAAACGCAAAGCCGTAAACGAGGCTTTTGATAAGCAGCAAAATTTTAAAAATTTCATCGTGGGTCTTTTTAAAAATTTCAACCCGCGTAAGCGAGCCTATCGATTTTAGATCCTGCTCGATCTTGGCAAGCTGCGCGGCGTCGGGGAAGCTTTCAAGCTTGACGCTATAAAATTTAGGCAAATTTTTACTCAGCTCGGCAAAGGCGTTTTGTGAAATTTTACCCTTCAGCCGCTCGGTTATGCCCGCTGTGGAAATTTCGCTAATCGAGCTGATCTTCGGCACCGCTTTTTGCGCGTCTTGCAAGCTGAGCGAGGTTTTGGAGACTAGCACGATGTTGTATTCGTTTTGAATCGAGCGCTCGTAGCTTTTGGTTAGGTTGCTCATAAAAATTCCAAACTGCACCGAAAAAAGTAGCGCGACGAGCGAAAAGATCACGCCAAAATGGGTTTTAATCGATTTCATTTACTTTAGCGTCCTTAATCTCAAAATGTCGGTGCCTAAAACGAAGCGTGGCGGGCATTTTATGCGTCACGATAACGACGCAGGCGTTCCACGACTCGCACGCCGAGCGCAGCAAATTCCAAATAATGGCGCTGGAGTAGTCGTCCAAATTTCCCGTTGGCTCGTCGCACAGCAGCAGGCGCGGATTATGCGCCATCGCACGCGCTAAAGCCACGCGCTGCTGCTCGCCGCCGCTAAGCTCGAGCGGATACTTACCCATCTTGTGCCCGAGCTCGACATGGCGCAGTAGCTTTTTGGCTTGGTCTTGGCAGACCTGCTGATTGTAGCCCATTATCATTAATGGAAGCATTATGTTGCGCTCGATCGTCCATTCGTTGATCAGGCGGTAGTTTTGAAAGATAATGCCGATACGCTGGCGCAGGGTGCGCAGATCGGAGTTTGTGATGCCCTTTAGATCGCACAGGCAGACGTTTAGCTCGCCGCCGATGATGTCGATGCCGCCGTAGAAGGACTTAAGTAGCGTGGATTTGCCGCTACCGCTCTTGCCCGTGATGATGACGAAGTCCTTCGCGCCGATGCCGAAACTCGCGTCTTGGATGATCGCGCCCGCCTTTTCGTAGCCTAGCGTAAGGCCTGCTGCGGTGATGATGTTGTAATCGTCCGTTATCTCTGCCATTGTGAAAATATCTCCGAAATTTTTTGATGTGCCGCGTGGTTTTCGCGCGTAGGAAGCGGGCGGCGGATGAAGTAGCGCGTACCGCTTGCGTTTGCGCGGATGAAACACTGCTGCGGAAAGTCGAATGCCCCGAGCGAAAGCAGGATTAGCACGTCTTGCGGCTCGGTAGCGCACGGCTTGCTTTGCTGTTCGTTTTGCGGCTCGGCGCAACTTGGTTCGCTTTGCCATTCGTCTTGCGACTTAACGCGGCTTGGTTTGCCTTGCCATAGCTGCTCGACACAATTTAATTTGCCTTGGTGTTCGGCTTGTAGCTCGTCATGACCTGGCTCGCTTCGGCGACCGACTTGCGACTTGATAGAGTTTGACTTATTTTGTAATTCTGCTTGCGGCTCGGCAGCGTGGTTTAGCTCGTTTTTTAGTTCGGCTTGCGGCTCATTTTTGCAAGATACGGCGCTCGCTTTTTTTTGAATTTGCGTAATGTTTGCTTCGTCTGTGTGGGTTACATTTGGCGCGGTGCTCGTTTTTGCTGCACGGATCGCCGCGAATGAGTCTTCCAAATTCGGCGCATTGTTTGCATCTATTGCACCGATCGTTACAGGCGTAGTTCTTGCACCTGTCGCGCCGATAGCTGCAAGCGTACCCTCCGTGCCGCTAGCATTTAGCGCGCTGCTTGTTGCGATCTGCTCGCAGGCCAAAGCGCGCTTTTCGCCTGAGGCGGGGCGGCTAAATTTAGCGCTTACTGCGATGGGAACGTCGCTCGTTAAATCTATGCCCTTCGTGCTCAAGCGATCCTCGTTTAAATTTGCGCCGTCTTTTGCACCCTCTTCATCCGCGCGGTTTGTATTCAGTGGGGCGCTCGCTTTTTTTAGAATTTGCGTAGCGTTCGCGCAAGTTGAAATTTTATCGCCCGCTGTCGTAGCTGAAATTTTGCCGCAGTCTGACGAAATTTCACCCATGCTCGCGCGCTCGGTTAAATTTTTGCCGCGCGTCGCGTCTAAATTTGTAGTCTCGTCGTTTATCGCTTCGCCCGCGCTGCTTAAATTCACGCCGTCCGCCGTGCAAGCGCTGCCCGCGTCCAAGCTTTTTTGAGCGTCAAAGTAAAAAATTTCCTCAAAATGTACGAAAAAATCCTCGCCTTTGAAGGTGAAATTTTTAAAATTTCGCGCCACCTTCGCCGCGTCAAATTTTAAAAATTCCATCTCAAACCGCTGCGGCTCGGCCTGGCCCGCGGTTTTATTCTCGTAGATCAGATCGTAGATGTCTTTGTCCATTTTGCGCCATCTATCCTCGTATTTGCTCGCTACGGCGGCGTCGCGGTTTTTGAAGTGTGAAATTTCGCCCGCTTTGCGCTGCACGTAGGGCGAGAGCTTTTGCATTGCGTAGAGGAAGTACTCCTCGCTGTCGGTGCGAAGCTCGAAGCGGCCGCCGCGCCCGAGCGTGCGTGCGATCTGCGAGGCGAACTCGTCGCTTATCACGCGGCGGTGCGGCGCGTCGTCCCACGGCACGGGGAAGTGCAAAAATACTCGCTGCAGGCAGCCCGCGGGAAGCAGGCTCAGCAAAACCCGCGCGTCGGTGGCTATGAGAGCGATGTTTTGCAGCCCCTCGCGGATCGCTAGTTTTGCGACCTGCTCGATCGCGGGCTTGTAAATTTCGATGCCGATTAGTAGTGCGTCCTTATTCGAGCGCGCTTGATGAAGCAGGTGTCTGCCCGAGCCGAAGCCGATCTCGATAAAAATTTTATTAAATTTAGAGCTTTTTACGAGGGATAAAATTTCATTCTCGCCCAAAATCAGCGGCGTTTTTTCGGTAAGCGAGCTGTCTTTGTAAGCAAACGCCTGCGAGATGATCCGCCCGCAGAAGCGCTCTTTAAAAATTTCGAGCGCTCGCTGCAGATGACCGATCTTAGCGGGCTTGGTGATCTTTTCGCCCTTTACTATCACTTTGCCGC
>CAJPSJ010000145.1 GCA_905373295.1 uncultured Campylobacter sp.
CGTCGATGTGCGCGTGCATATCAGCAACCTCCGCTCCAAAACGAGCAACGACTTCATCCTCTCCAGCCGCGGACTCGGATATAAGATAAATGCTTAAAGGGTTTAAATTTACGCTTTTTAGCGCGATCTTCATCATCGGCGCCTTCATAAGCGAGAGTCTTTATATCATCTATTTAAATTCCAAAATCGAGGAGAGGCCGACGTCGCCGAGCTGATACAAAAAAGCGGCGAAGCCCTAGCCGGTGCGGATCTGAATCTAAAAGACGAGCTAATCTACGACTACGCGATCCTAAATGCAAACGGCGAAATTTTAAGATCAAACCTAAGCGTCCAGCCGCCGGATTTTGCGTTTATCACGCTGAAATTTGGCGGGCGAGTGTTTTTTAAGCGCCACTTTCTGCACGAGGGCAAGCTGCATTTTTTCGTCATCTCAAAAAAGATAAGCTACGCCAAGATAGAATTTATCGCGATCTCTACGATCTTTATCACGATTTTCGTAGCGCTCATCATCGCGTTGTTTAACTACAAAATCATTAAAAATTTCTACGCGCAGCAAAGCAACCTCATCAAGGCGTTTTTCAACGACGCGATGCACGAGCTAAAGACCCCTCTAGGCGTCGCGCTCATCAATACCGAGATGCTTGGGCTGCGCGACAAACACACTGCGCGTATCAAATCCGCGCTTAAGCAGATGGTAATTACTTACGAGGACGTAGAGTACTTCATCAAAAGCGGTAAGATGAGCTTAAAAAGCCGCCGCATCGATATGAGCGAGTTTTTGGGCGCTAGGATAAATTTCATCTATCTGGTCGCAAAAAGCAAAAACATAAACCTACAATCGCGAATAGCGCCAGATGTGAGCGTCTTTATGGACGAGACTTCGCTTATGCGCCTCATCGACAACACGCTAAGCAACGCCATAAAATACTCGCGCCCCGGCGGCAAGATCATCATCGGGCTGGAAAAGGGGGTGAGTATAGCGGTATTTAGCGTGCAGGATTTCGGCATCGGCATAAAGGATACGAGCGCGATCTGGGATAGATACTCGCGCGAAAACGCGGCTCTTGGCGGATTTGGTCTCGGGTTAAACATAATCGATAAAATTTGCAAGCGCTACGGCATCGCAAAAAGCGTCAACTCGAAGCTCGGCGAGGGCAGCACCTTTTGCTACAAAATCCCGCTGTTTAAGCAGAAACTTTTGGACTAAAACGGCACGCGAAATTTAGGCGCTAATTTTAAAATTTTAAAAGTAAAATTTGCGCGGCTATCGAGCTTTTTAAAATTTCCTTTTGAAAGGAATTTTCAGCCGCCTTTTGCTTCTCTGCTGCGCAAATAATATTCTTCCAATGGATAATTTAGATTTCCGCAATTATCCAGCTCAAAACCTTGTTTTATATCAAACGATGCCTTGTTCCTCTCCTGATAATATTTTTTGATTTTTTCGGAGAAATTCATTCTATCAAATAGGTATTCAGAATGATTGCGTTGTATATAATTTTTATAAATTAAAACAAACTTATCTAACAATATGTGAATATTCGGCCCTTTATAAGCGCCGTCTAGCGTAATTATCGGTCTATCAAATCCAGCACTCATATCGTTCAAATTTATTTTTAAATATTTCTTTGGGTCGGTTTTTTTGGCTTTTAGTTTATTCATAAAAATCTCTTCAAACGTCTCATTATTATCATGATGCGTTTTTAATATTTCAAACCAATTCGATAAATTTATATTTTCTAATTCATAATATGCGATTTCGTATGAGCTACGCCAGGAACCGCCATAAGCATAAACCCTATAATCATTGATCATTTGATCTAGTTTTAGCTCATAATCTAAATACTGCCCTATCGCTCTTTTATACAGTTCCTCTTTCGGTAAAATTCTATTCTCGGCTAAACAATAGCCCTGATTGTATTTGTTATAATCAAACAAACTTACTACTTCAAAGCCATATTTTTTTGAATAATTAGGTACGGTTCTAATAAAAACAGCAGATAAAATAGCGATAGTTGCTAAACTTAGCCAAATAAATTTTTTAAATTTGGTATCGAATAGCTTTTTAAATAAATTTTTCAATTCCCATCCTTTCTATAAAAAACTGGTCCAGGTTAATTTTAGGCGTGATTTCATCCTGTCTGTCTATCCATTTTTCATCTGCTACTTTATCTGTCGGCGGCTGAGAATTTTGTCCCCAGATATACCAAGATAAAACTTCTGTTGCGTAGTCTCTGCTTAAATCTAGCGTTGTTGTCATTTTTTATCCTTTTAGTAATTTTAATCTATTCTTTGAATTTATTGGGCCTTTCAGCCACCTTTTGCTTCTCTTGTATCGACAAATTGTTTTTCTATATCATAATCTAAATTTCCACAATTATCTATTGCCCCCAAGTCAAAATTAGGATACAAAGATTTGCTTTTAATTAGTGTTTGATTATATTTTCTTGTATCATAAAAAAAATTTTTATTTATACGATAACCATAAAATCTATAACCGGTTCTTAAATTTTTGCGCAACACAAAAGCGTTATCGAGTAAAATTTCACCACTATCTCTACCATAAGTAATAAAAACGATGGGTTTGTCAAATCCAGCTATCATTTTACTTAAATTTATTTTTAAGTGCTTTTTATAATCCGTCTTTTTCATATTTAGCATATTAAACCATATTCTATCCATAATCTTAGACTCGTCTTCATAACTTAACGACTCATGCTTTATTGGTTCGTAAATTTTTAAATATGTATTTTTTATCTTTTCTAGCCAATTATCCAAATTTATATCATCGGCTAATTCATAATATCCTATTTCTACTTCATTTTTCCAGCTTGAACCATAGTTATAGGCTCTCCACTCATCTATTTTTTTATCTATTGCTATTTTTTTATCCAAATACTGCTCTATCGCTCTTTTATACAACTCCTCTTTGGGTAAAATTCTGTTTTCTTTGAGGCAATAGCCCTGCTTGTATTTGTTATAGTCGGAAAGAGAAACGACAGCGAAACCTCGTGAAGTGGAATAATCGGGGATTATGCGGATAAATGCGGCGCAGAGTATCGCCGCTAGAAGTAGTGTGCCAGCTAGCACTTTAAATTTAAGAGATTTATAAAATTTCATACCGACGCTCCTTTTAAAATTTAAAATTTCAGCGCAGATTTCCGCGATCTTGCGATTAAATTTAAAGCGCTCGCCGTGCCGCGACGCTGCGGCAAAGCAGCCAGGCGACAAGCGCTTAAATTTAAATCCCGCCGCTAGCCCTTGCGGTGCAGAACTATATAGCCCAGCTTCGTGCCGTTTTCGTCCGAAAACGCCCTCACGTAAAAATAATGCCCGTCCTTTTTGATAAAGCTCTGCGCCCCAAAATCAAGCGTCGCCAAAATCGACAAAATATCGTAATCCGGCGCGCTGTTTACGACGATAAAGTCCTTGATAACGCCTATTTTATCGTAGAAGCAATCGGTCTCAAACCTCTTATCTACGAGGATAAAAATATCGTTTCCCATGCGGTTGATCTGCGCGATGACGTGTTCGAAATCGAGCATTATCTCGGCGCTTCCGATAAATTTGCCGTCGCTAAAAACAGGTGAAATTCCGCGCATGAAAACTCCGCATCGCCCCATCTCCACAAGCGCTTTAGGAAGCAGGCTTTGGCGGATCTGCAAAAGCGAATGGCGAAAAGAGCTCAGATCGTCGTTGTAAAATTCGTCGCTCCAGCTTCTGGCCAGACTTCTGATGTTTTGCGTGTGAAAATGTATCTTCACGCCCGTGTAAAAGGGCACTGCGCTTAAAATGTCTTTGTATTTTTTCGTCACGTCCATGCACTCGCCGTGTTTGCCGCTCTCGAAGCAGCGCACCACGTCGCTGTTCTGCGACAAAATCAGCGAGATCGCAAAGGCGTTTAGCTTCTCTTCGTCCACGATCTTTTCAAACAGGCTCGCGCTAAAATCGAACTGCTGCTTGATTTTTATCTCGTTTTCCTCGCTTTTAAAGCGCAAATAAAACGCAAAGGTGGCGACGCAGCAAGCAAGCGCGAAAAGGCTTAGGTATTTTTTAGAGCGTGCGCCTATCATCTGAATTCCATCTTTAAATTTGCCGCTAAAATTTCTGCAAATTCGCTAAATTCCGGCAGATCGAGTTTGCCGTTGCGCATCTTTTTTCCCCAGACGGACTCCGGGAAAAAGCTGTCGTTTTTAAAGCGCGCCTGGACGTGAAAATGCACGCGCGGCACGTAGTTGGCAAAGCTTGCGATATTGATCTTATCGGGTGCGTAAAACTCCCGCAGGCTCTTTTCGCACTGAAGCACGGCGCGCCACAGATGCGCCAGCGTCGCCTCGTCACAGTCGCTAAGCTCTTTAAATTTCGCCTTCGTAAAGACCTTCACCCACGGCACTTCGTGCTCCTCGCGCTCCACGTAAATCATCTCATCTTCGTAAATCATCGCGTTCTCCTTGAAAACGGAATTTTAATGCAAAGCCCATTAAGGCTCGGTAAATTCCTCTTACATAAATAATATACTAAAATACATTAATTAAATATATCTATAAAATCTCGATATATTCGTAATTTTTATGTTATAATTCTGCCTTTTAAAAGGAATATATATGAAATTAGTTTGGGTAATGATCCTATGCGCCGCGGCGATTTTGATGATTACGATGGGCATTCGTATGTCATTAGGTCTTTTCGTACAGCCCATAATGCAAGCAAATTCCCTATCCATCGCGCAAGTAAGCTTTGCGATGGCAACTACGCAGCTGGTATGGGGCTTTTCGCAACCGCTTAGCGGGATACTTGCAGACAAGCTCGGTGCCTACGTCGTGCTATTTTGGGGCAGCGTGCTTTTGGCGATTAGTTGCACTCTTGTGCCGTTATTTAGTAGTGAAAGCGCGCTTGTATTAACGATGGGTTTTGGGCTTGCACTGGGGCTTGGCGCGGGTAGTTTTCCGATTCTAATGAGCCTAATGGCAAAGCGCCTGCCCTTTTCTATCCGCTCGGTTGCTAGCGGAGTGTTAAATGCAGGCGGCTCGTTCGGGCAGTTTTTATTTGCGCCGATGATTGGGTTTTGTAT
>CAJPSJ010000146.1 GCA_905373295.1 uncultured Campylobacter sp.
TACTACGTAATGCTTCTTCGCTCAAGAAATCGCCTCTATATTGGAATTTACGAGCGCTATTAGCTCAGGCGAACTGATGCCGCTTAAAAACTGCTCCCAAAGGTGCATCGGAAAAATATTTTCGTCGTAATGAATCGTCAGCGAGCCGATTAGAGAGTTAAATTTATACTCTTTTATCCCGCGAATTGCAGCTATTTTAGCCTTCAGGCTCTCCTCGCTCACGCTATCTCGCAACTCCCTAATTTTGGGACTTACGCGGATACGAATACGACCTTTGCTGTGGCTGATTTTGCTAAAATACTTATGAAATTCCAAAATATCGTTGTGATTTATTTTCATATTTTTCCTTAAATTTGCGCCCAAATAATATCATAAATCATTTAATTCCTGCTAAATTTTGCGAATTATTTGCGTTTAGGGCGAAATATTTTTATCTTATGTTCATCCGCTGTTATGTAATTTCCTCCCATTAAATCAATACAATACGGCACGGCAGGAAACACTGGTAGAAGGCACTCTTTAATCGCTTTTGGATTACCCGGTAAGTTTATAATCAGAGATTTTTTGCGGATCGCTGCTATCTGACGCGATAAAATTGCCGTAGGCACGATCTTTTGGCTTTCTGCGCGCATTAGTTCGCCAAAGCCTGGCATTAATTTCTCACTTACCGCCTCGGTCGCTTCAGGCGTTACATCGCGTGGAGCAGGACCCGTACCGCCCGTAGTTAGCACTAAATCACAACCCGCTTCGTCGCAAAGATAAATCAGCTTATCTTTGATCAGCTCTAGCTCATCGGGGATAATTTCATAAAAATACTCTTTCTCGCAAGTTAGCCAATCATCCATCACGGCAATTATCTCTTTGCCTCCTAAATCCTCGTAAACGCCACCGCTAGCGCGATCACTTATCGTTAAAACACCTATTTTTACCATTTTCCTCTCCTTTATTAGAATTTTAAATTTTAAAATTTAATCGAAATTTAGCGTGCCGTCTTGCGGCTTTTTTTCAGAGCTTTCGCTATCTTCTTTGGGCTTTTGCAAATCCTGCTCTTGCGCGGAGACTCCTTCTTGCTCCACACCATCGGATTCGCAAATCTTTTGAACATCCTCGAAAGTTATGAACTCATAGACGAAAATTTGCTTTGAAATTTGATTTAGCTTATCCTGCATCGTGCGGATTATCTCGCTAACCTCGTCGTAGCAATCTTGCAAAATTTTATTCACGCTCTGCGCACTAGGGGTGAAACTATCACCCATCGCGAGCTCGAAAACCATCTTTTGCGCCAGCGCGATAGCCTGTTTTACGTCGCTAGCGGAATTCGAAAAAGCGTCGTTTTTATGGATCTGTAGCGCCGCCATACCGCTTAAAAGCACTTTGATTTGATTTAAAATTTGCGTTTTGGATTCGATCTCGAAATCCTCGTTTAAAAATTTATCGTTTAAAAGCTCGATTTTTTCGAAATCAAACGAATACCAATACGCGCTAAGCGCCTTTGCGCCCTGATAGAACGCCTGGATCTCCTTTTCGTATTCGGTTAGAATTCTACTTTTTTGTACGCCGTAAAAGACCCTCATCCGCACGTTTTCAAAATCGCTAAGCTCGATCGTATCGCTGCCGCGTTTAAGAGCGTTGATCGCGGCTTCATTTACTAGCGTCGCTACCCCTGCGCCGCTAAAGCCCACGCAGAGGCGACTTACTTTGTTGATATTAGCGCTGCATCTTTTACCCTCGAGGTAAATTTTTAAAATTTCGATGCGGTCTTTGTAGTTCGGAAGGCCGATGAAAACGCGCCTATCAAAGCGCCCCGAGCGCAATAACGCATCGTCGATCAAATTTATTTTATTGGTTGCGCCGATTACCATCACGCCGCTGTTTTCCTCAAATCCGTCCATCTCGGTCAGCAGCTGATTTAGCGTCGCTTCCCGCTCGTCGTTGCGCCCGATACCGCGCTTGCCGCCGACCGCGTCG
This sequence comes from uncultured Campylobacter sp., assembly GCA_905373295.1. GTDB lineage: Bacteria > Campylobacterota > Campylobacteria > Campylobacterales > Campylobacteraceae > Campylobacter_B. Next base: position 1,969 of record CAJPSJ010000146.1, read on the forward strand.
ATCTCGTCGATAAAAATAATTGCGGGCGCACAGGATTTAGCCTTCGCAAACAGCTCGCGAACTCGCCTAGCGCCGACGCCTACAAAGACCTCGGCGAAGCTTGCGCCGCTTTGGTAAAAAAACGGCACGTCCGCCTCGCCGGCTACGGCTTTTGCAATTAGCGTTTTACCGACGCCAGGCTCGCCGATCATTAAAATTCCTTTCGGCAGTTTGATGCCGAAATTTCGGTATTTTGCGGGATTTTTTAAAAAATCCACGATCTCTATGAGCTCGTCCTTAACCTCGCTGATGCCCGCTACGTCGCCAAATCTCACGTCGCTAACGCTCGGCGAAAGATCGCCTAGCTCTGCGTTTGCGCCGCCTTGACGCACAGCACCTACGCCGTCCAGCCTGCGGCGCCGCGCCAAAACAGTTTCAAAATAATATACGAAGAGAAAAAATGCGAACGTAAAAATCACCAAGATCGCGCCGATACCGCCGCTTCCGCTATCCTCTTCCTTCGTAATCAAAGCGTGGTTGGAGAGCTCTTTTAAATTAACGATATCGGTTAAAATTTTATAGCGTTTGCCGTCGTAGGTAAAATTTAAATTGCCGTCCTCGATATGCGCGCGCTTGATCTGATCTTTTCGCACGAGCTCGCTAAATTCGCGCTCGGTGATGTATCGCGAATCGTCTTTAAAATAAACGATCGAGAGCAAAACGATAAGTAGCACCAAAAAAATCAGAATTATATTTAGCTTGCTTTTTTTGATTTTATGCAAAATTTCCATCAAATTTAACCTCATAATCTCTTATCTCCATCCATTTTTTCGACAAATCCTCATCGCTTTCGATCCAAATTTTATCATAAAATTGATCATATCCTTCATAAAACTCTCCGTTTTTCCGCTCGATCAGCACATTTAGCGGCACCTTGTGCGAAAGACGAAATTTATAATTATTCAGCGCCGTTATGTTCTGCAGCATCTTTAGCCGTGCCTTCGCCGTTTTGCCGTCTATACGACCTTTTAGCGACGCCGAGGCGGTCCCTTGCCGCGGCGAAAATATAAAGGCATGCAGATGCGTGAGCGGAAATTTTTTGAAATTTTCCAACGCTTCGAGCCAAATCTCTTCGCTCTCGCCCGGGTGCGCGACGATAAAGTCCGTCCCCAGCGCAAATCCGCGCTCCGCAAGCTCGCAAAAAAGCTCCAAATCCCTTAGCGCGGAATTTCGGCGGCGCATTATGCTAAGCATCTTTTGCGAAGTGTGCTGAAGCGCGATGTGCAGATGCTGCTCCAGCCACGGCTCGGATAAAATTTCGCGAAAGCTCTCATCGATCTGCGAGGGCTCGATGCTGCCTAGGCGAATGCGGCAAATTCCGCGGATCGCGCCCAACTTTTGAAGCAGCGCGCCAAGGCTCGTGCCAGCGGCCTTGCCGTAGCTTCCGATATTGGTGCCGGTTAGCACGATCTCGCCAAAACCGTTTGCGGCAAGGCTCTCCGCCTCTTTTAAGATCGCGCTTTCAGAGCTGCTGCGCGAGCGGCCGCGCACTGAGGGGATTATGCAATAGCTGCAGTTAAAATCGCACCCCTCCTGAATTTTAATAAAGGCCTTGGTGTGATCCTCGTAGTCGCTTACCAGGTTTTTTTCGATGCTGCCCAGATCACCAATATCGTAAAATTTCGACTCCGAGCCCAAAAACTCGTCGATCTTCTCCTTTTGCGACATCCCGAACACGCCGAAGACCGCGCCGTTTTTATACAGCTCCTCGCCGCGCGATACCGCGCCGCAGCCGGTTAGCAATATTTTTTTGCCGAGGCGGTTCATCTTATTTACGTAATTTCGCACGTCTGCGTCGGCGCCGTTCGTAACGGTGCAGGAGTTTATCACGACGACGTCCGCGCCCTGCTCGTCGTGCGTAATCTCGCCCAATTTGAGGTTGCTTTTTATAAGCTGCGTGTCGTAGATATTTGTGCGACATCCGAACGTTTTAAAATAAATTTTCAAATTTCACTCCCGGATCCACTTCCTGTGGCAAAGTCCCCGCTTTGCGCCGCTGCGTTTAAATTTTGTGAGCCTTGCTGCTCGAAGCCGAGATCTTGCGCCGCAAAATTTCCGCCTGCCGCCGCCATGTAATTTTTGCCGTTAAAAAGCGTGTATGCGGGATAAGCGATCTTGATGTCGGGCTCGCTTCTTAGGGCGTCTAAAATTTCAGCCGAGATATTGCTGCGAAGCCCGAGCGTCGCGTAAGAGTTCGTCATATACCAAACCGAAATTTCAATGCCGTACGGCTCAAAAAAGCTGAAAATTCTAGGCTCGACGTTTGGATTTTTGATACTGTATTGCGAGCGCAACTGGCTCATCTGCTTTTTGGCGATGTCGGTGTAGCCTTTGGAATACTTCCGCACGATGTTTTTTATGAGATACATCGCCTTTTTATGGTTGCTATCAAATGTTAAAAGTATGCTAATACCGTCCCAGACGGTCTTAAGCCCGCTATGGGTGTAGTTTGAGATAAGATCGGTAAAAATATAATTATTCGGTATGAAAATTACCCTGCCCGCGCGTTTATTTTCTCTCCACGTAGTAAGTGTTACGTCCTCAAAAATCGTCATCCTAAGTACCGAAATATCGATGATATCGCCTACGTAAGTCTCGCCGTTTTTATGTACTCTGATGCGATCGCCCACGCGAAAGCTGCCGCCAAGCACGATCGTAAGCCAGCCTAAGGAGCTCATAAACATATCTTTCATCGCAATCGCAAGACCCGCCGAGGCAAAGCCTAAAACCGTCACGAAATGCGTCATATTCTCGATGTAAGAAAAGAGCAGTATCAGCGCAATCAGCGTAAAATTTAAAACGTTGATAGCTTTATTTACGATATAAAAATTCTCGTCGTTTTTGATATATTTTTTCGCCACCACCTTGCAGAAAAACGACAGCGCGATGACTATGAGTATCCATACGGCGATGTTTCCCGCGCGCTTGATTTGAGCTTTTATATCGGCGGTCTGCACGGCGATTTGGGAGTTAATCTTTTTTTCGTAAACGTCGTACGTAGTCTGCGCAATCTCGTATGCGGAGCTGAACTCGCTAAGCTCGTAA
>CAJPSJ010000147.1 GCA_905373295.1 uncultured Campylobacter sp.
ACGGCGCGCAGCAACCGGGCGGCGTCATAAACATGGTAACCAAAAAGCCGCAGTATGAGTTTATAAATGAGCTTTGGGGCGGGCTGGGCAATCGCAACTATTGGGACGCAGGATTTGATACTACGGGACCGATCGCAGATAGCGGCTTTGCGTATAGATTTATATTCGATTACTACACAAGGGATTATTGGCGAAATTTCGGCGGTATAAAAAACACGCTCTTTGCGCCGTCGCTTGCGTATCAAGGAGACGATTATTCGACAAGCTTAGGCTACACCCATAGCCGCTCTACCGATCCGGTGGATCGCGGCGCGTTTTTGGTGCCGAGTACGGGTAAAATTTACGGCAGCGGCAAAGTCCGCTTCGACGAGCCGGTAAACAAACTACAAAGCAAGCTCGATACGGTTGATTTGGGCTTTGAGAAGGAATTTAACGAGGATTGGGTATTAAAAGGCGCCTACGCTTTCTCGCGCAGCAAGCACGAATACGGCTACGTCCGTCCGAACAATCCATTTACGCCCCAAGGCCTTACCGGCACGACGCGATCGTATAACTACTACGATAATTTCATACACCGCACGCACGCAGCAAGCATCACGCTAAACGGCAAATTTGAAACGGGCCCGCTTAAGCACGACGTCCTTTTCGGCACGGATTACAAAAACTACTACAGATACCGCCCGGGCGCGCTAAAAGGCTCCGCAGGGCGCATCAATATGCTTACCGGACAGACCGCTTCGGGCGCCATCTTAACGAATGATAGAGAGCCAAAAATACAATATCAAAAGCTAAGAACGATCGGTCTTTACACCCAAGATAATATAAATTTAACCGACGAGCTAATACTTTCTTTGGGCGTGCGTAGGGAATTTTACGATCAAATAGCCAAACAGAGCTGGCAAGGACCGAACAACACCGATCAGAAAAAGGCCGCTACGACCTATCAGGGCGGGCTTTTGTACCTGTTAAGCCCGCAGTGGTCGGTATATACTAACTACTCGCAAAGCTTCACGCCGCAGATGTCCATAGGCGAGGCGATAGGCGGCGATCTAAAGCCGGAGGAAGGCAAATCCGTGGAGCTCGGCACTAAATTTCAAAACGATCGCGTCACTGCGGGTGCGGCGGTGTTTAATATCGATAAAAGAAACATCCTGCGAACGGTAAATAATATAAGCGAGACGATCGGCAAGGCTCGCTCGCGAGGATTTGAGCTCGATATAAACGGGCGTGTGACGCAGGGACTTAGCATGTCGGCAAGCTACGCATACACCAAAACGAGGGTGCGCGAGGACGACGGTGCTTTTGCGGTGCTAATCGGCAAACCGCTGGAAGCGACGCCGAAGCACCAAGCAAGCCTATTTGCCAACTACGATTTCGCGCATCTAGGCGCAAAGGGGCTTAGGCTTGGCGGCGGCGCGCGATACTTCGGCTCGTGGTACACCTACTATATGCGCACGAACCTACCGAGCGTGCCCGCAGGAACAGCGTTTAAGCTGCCTCATGCCGTAGTTTATGACGCCTTCGTGAGCTACGATACTAAAATTTCGGGCTATGATACGAATTTTTCGTTCAACGTCAAAAATTTGACCGACAAAAAATACTACACCTCATCCTCAACCGGCACGACCACGAGCGTGATACCTATTCAAATGGGCTACGCGCGGCAGTTTATGTTTAACGTATCGGTAAAATTTTAACCTCAAGCCTGCTTTAAATTTTAAGGCAGGCTTTTAAAATTTTGAAATTTTGATAAATACAAACCGCTTAGGCTCGGCAAATTTTGGAAATTTATACTTTAAATAAGAAATTTTTTGATATATTACAAGCTATTTTTAAATTTTCTAAAGGAATTTTATGGAAGTAAAAGCAAAAATGAAAGACGCCGCTAATGCGGTCGCTGCGAGTAAGATCGAAGCAAAGCAGATCGCAGCCAAAGTAGAAGAGCTAGCCAAAAAGGCCTCCAAGCAGCTAAAAATCGACGGATTTAGACAGGGCAAAGTGCCTACCGCGGTGGTTTTGAAGCGATACGGCAAACAGCTTGAGGGCGACGCAAAGCAGGAGCTTCTTAAAGATATGATCGATCAGTCTCTTAAAATTTTAAAGAAAAAACAAGATGAAATTTTATCCGAGCCGGTCTTTTCTAAATTTGACGAAAACAAAGGCGACATCGACGTTGAGATCGAAATTTCTTTCAGGCCCGAGGTTAGCGTCGAGGGGTACGAAGAGCTGATTCCTAAATTTAGCAGCCCGCGAGTTACTCAAAAAGAGATCGACGAGAAAGTGGCGGAATTTTTGCAGATGATCGCTCCGCTTTCTAAAACCAACAAAAAAATTCTAGCCAAAGACGATTTTGCAAAATTCGACTTCGAAGGCTTCGTGGACGGCAAGCCATTCGACGGCGGCAAGGCCGAGGACTACGTCCTTCAAATCGGCTCAAATCAATTTATCCCGGGCTTTGAAGACGGAATGATCGGACTTAGAGTGGGCGAGGAGCGCGACGTAGCGGTTAAATTTCCGCAAGATTACGGCGCGAAAAACTTAGCCGGCAAGGACGCGATTTTTAAAGTCAAGCTTCATGAAATTCAGGCTAAAAAACCTGCCAAAGAGCTCGGTGAAGAGGAGCTAAAGCAAGCGCTTCCAGGCGAGAAAGAGCCGAGCAAGGAGAAATTTGAAGCGCGCATTAAAGAGCGCATCAAAAACGATAAGCTTCAAAAGCTGATAAACGAGGATCTAAAGCCTAAATTTGCAGATGCGCTCGCCGAGAAATTTAACTTCGCGCTTCCAAAAGCGATCGTCGAGCAGGAGATTAATTTGCAGTTTAACAACGCCTGGAGCGGCTTTTCAAAGGAGCAGATCGAGGAATTTAAAAACAACAAAGACGCCCTGGATAAAAAGCGTGAAGAGTTTAGAAAGGCTGCCGAAAACAGCGTCAAACTTACATTCTTAATCGACGAGCTAGCCAAAAAGCGCAATATCGACGTAAGCGATCAGGAGCTCGTCCAAGCGGTCTATATGGAGGCCTACACCTACGGCGCCGATCCGAAGGAGCATCTAAATAGATACCGCGACAACGGCATGTTACCGGCCGTCAAAATGGCACTTATAGAGGAAAAGCTATTTAACGATATTTTCTCAAAGCAGGGCAAAAAAGAAGAGAAGGGCGAATAGATGGTGATTCCTTACGTTATCGAACAAACTAGTCGCGGAGAGCGCAGCTACGACATCTACTCAAGGCTGCTAAAAGACCGTATCGTAATGCTTAGCGGCGAGATCGACGACGCGGTGGCAAGCTCGATCGTCGCGCAGCTTCTGTTTTTGGAGGCGGAGGATCCGGATAAGGATATCTATCTATACATCAACTCCCCGGGCGGCGTGGTTACGAGCGGATTTAGCATTTATGACACGATGAATTACATCAAACCCGACGTAAGCACGATTTGCATCGGTCAAGCGGCGTCGATGGGAGCGTTTTTGCTAAGCTGCGGAGCCAAAGGCAAACGTTACGCGCTTCCAAACTCGCGCATAATGATCCACCAGCCACTCGGCGGCGCGCAAGGCCAGGCTACCGACATCGAGATTCAAGCCAAAGAAATTTTACGAATGAAAGAAATTTTAAATAACATCCTTTCGCAAAATTCCGGCAAAGATCTCGCGCAGGTCGAAAAGGATACCGATCGCGACTTTTTCATGAGCGCTGAGGATGCCGTGCAATACGGCTTGATCGATCAAGTACTTCAAAAGAGCTTTAATAGATGATCCTGGACGTCCTTACCTATCCGAATAAAAAGCTTTATCAAAGATCGACCGAGGTCGTGAAATTCGACGCGGCGCTAGGTAAATTTTTGGACGATATGTATGAGACGATGATCGCAAAAAACGGCATAGGCCTTGCCGCCATCCAGGTAGGCAAGCCCGTGCGCGCTTTGATCATAAATTTAGCCAATGAGGAAAAAATCCAAGACAAAAAGGACCTCATCGAGATCATCAATCCGCAAATTTTAAAAAAGGAAGGCGAGGTCGTTTACCAGGAGGGCTGCCTGTCGGTGCCGGGCTTTTACGAGGACGTCACGCGCGCCGAGTTTATCACGGTGCAGTTTCAAGACCGCGCCGGCAATACCCAGCAAATGGACGCTAGCGAGCTGCTAGCCGTCTGTATCCAGCACGAGATGGACCACCTCGACGGACATCTTTTCATCGAGCGCATTGGATACAACAAACGCAAAAAATTTGATAAAGAATTCAAAAAAAGCCTAAAAGAAAAATCGAAATGAAATCCCTAAAATGCGCTGCCTTCACGGATGCTCTGATCCCCGTAGAGGTCGAGTCGACATTCGTGCGGGGGCTGCCGGGATTTAATATCGTTGGCCTTGCGGGAGCTACGATAAAAGAGAGCGAAAGTCGCGTAAAAGCCGCTCTTGTGAGCCTAAATTTTAAATTTCCCGCCTCCAAAATCATCATAAATCTCTCCCCCTCCGACACGCCCAAAAACGGCTCGCACTTCGATCTTGCGATCGCGCTTCTCATCGCGCTGCAAAAAGAGCACATCGACGGCGATTTCTTCGTCTTCGGCGAGCTCGGTTTAGACGGCAGCCTAAAGAGCACGGCGAACCTCTTTTCGATCCTACTTTTTTTAAGCACGAAGGTGAAGCGCGCTAAAATTTTAGTGCCGCAAAGTATCGCTCTAAAGGCCTGCACGATCCCAAACTACGACGTTTATGCCGTGGACAGCCTAAGCGATGCGGTCAGATTTTTTTTAGATGAGGAGTTCGCCGCGAGCAGACTCATGCGAGAAACCCATCCGCTTTTTAAAAACGTCGTGGAGATTGACGGGCAAGCTTACGTTCCTAACCGCGATTTTTCGCTAAATTTCAAAGACGTCAAAGGGCAAAAGCGCGCCAAGCGCGCAAGCCTGATCGCTGCGTGCGGCATGCACAACATCCTCTTTGAGGGCAGCCCGGGATGTGGCAAAAGCATGTGCGCCAAGCGGATAGCCAAAATTCTGCCTCCGCAGAGCCTGGACGAAGTGCTACTCTCGTG
>CAJPSJ010000148.1 GCA_905373295.1 uncultured Campylobacter sp.
CGATGGCGCTGGCCGCGTCGCTTTTTAGAAATAGGCTGGACTAGGGATTTAGATCGGAATTTTAGTTTAGAATTTCAGCTGGAATTTTGGCTTGGATTTTGCTTCGTCGGAATTTTTGGATTGAACCTCTGCTTAAAATTTTAAATTGATCGCGGATTTCGGCTTGGAATTTTGCCCTAAATTTTGCGCGTTCGTAGCGGATAAAATTAAATCAAAATTCCGTGTTTCCGCTCGATGTGCCGCGCGTCGCGATAAAATTTCGCGCCTTAAATTTTAAAAATTTTGCGAAATTCCGTCTTGCGAGTAGAGTTAGAATTTAAATCCGGGGTTGCCCGGGCGTCTTGCGGCGGTCGTATCATCTGCGCTCGCCTTGGAAGCGGGCTTTTTCGCATCGTCCGCATCCGATTTCTTAAAAGCGGCGAGTTTGCTGTAAATGCTCGGTTTTTCGCCGTCCGCGCCTAGCTTGGCGCCATCAAGCTCGCTAGAATTTTCCGCGCCGCATAACCTTGCGGGGTTGAATTTTATCCACGCTATGATTAGCAAAATCCCCGAAAACGCCGTTACCAGCGACGCTGCGATTAGATACGGCAGCGCGAGGATTACGCCTATTTTAGCTAGCGCGCCCAATACCGCTTCGCAGAGCCATGCCACGGACACCACTATGCCGTAGATTTTAAATAAATCTACGCCGCTAAGTGTGGCTAGGCGGCAGTTTAATACGCCCCAGATTATCACCGCCGCGCACGTCGAAAGGACGTAGAGCAGGGTGTAGAGTAGACCTAGCATCGCGCCCTCTTTTAGCGCTACTACCATGGCGCAGTAGCACAAAATCGCGACGATCGGGATACTTTCTATCAGCCTATAGGTCTTAACGAAGCGCACGCCTAGTGCCTTTTCTAGGCAAACGAAGCAGTCGTAAAATATCGCTAGCGTCGCTAGTAGCGCTAAAACTCTAAAAATCGCGACTACGTCCTCGTCTATGTCGCTTACGCCCACCGTGTCGCTTACGCCGATGCCTAGCAAAATCACGGCGCCTAAAACTCCGCGGAATTTCGCCTTGCGAAGCAGATCTTGCTTTGAAATTTCTTTCATTTTTATCCTTTGAATTTTCTAAATTTACGCGCTATCTTGTGGCTTTGCTGTGTGCGGCGATGCTGCGCCGGATAGCGCGGCTTTTGGACGTTGCTGCGGTTTAGACTTACAAAAGCGCGCGGTCGCTGCAAAACGAAAGCGCTTCGGCTTAGGCGAGCTTTTCTATCTTGCTCCAAGCTAGCAGATGCACGATGCTAGTTATTATGAGGGCGGCAAACGGCAAAAATTCCTTCAATGACGTGATAATTAAAACCGCATCGGAATCGCCAATTTGCGGCTTGGAGGTAGCCAAACCGAAAGGCCCTGCGCCACATAGCCAATTTAGCGCAAAAAAGAAGATGCAGAGCCACACGTAGATCCGAAATATCATCACGCCGCTTATGCGCGCCAAAGAGAAATTTATGCGAAGCCACGCTACGATTATGTAGATTGCGACTGCGGGCACCGCTAAATTCCATATTGTCTCTCCTGTTGTCTCTCTAACCATCTCTTCTCTACAAGAAATTATCGGATGAAATAATGAAAACACCGAGATGCAGATGAAAACAATTATGCAGTTGCGGTAAAGCGCCGCCGCTTTTATCCCGCTAAGCATTGAAATTTTGCGGAGCGCCCTTAGCCTATAAATCACCGAGAAACAGATAAGAGCGATAAAAATTCCGCTGATGATCACGATATTATATGGATACCCCGGTATGCCCTCAAAAACAAAGTCTATCGCCATCAAAACCACCGGTAGCGCCGCTAAAAACAGATCGATGCCGGTGCTAATCATCCCCTCTTTTCTTGCCTGAGATATGGTGTCTTGCACGTCGTATAACTCCTTTTAAAAATTTATTTCAATATGCAAAAAGCAGATGTAAAACGCTAATCAAACCGGAAAGAGCGAAATTTTATCGTGACAAAAGGTTTATGAAATTTAAAATTTAAACCTCCGCGCTTATCTTTTCTATCTTGCTCCAGGCTAGTAGGTGCACGATGCCAGTTATTATGAGAGCGGCAAACGGCAGGAGCAGTTTAAGCATTACGACAGCAATAGCTAAAGCCGAGACCTGCTCGGTCCGCGGCTCGGAGGAAATGGCTATAGCAAGAATCGCTACATTGCATAGTATATTTAGCACGAAAAGTCCCACACAGAGCCACACATAAGTCCGAAAGGTACTCACGCCGCTTACGCGCGCAAGCGAAAAATTTATGCGAAACCATGCGACGATTATGTAAATAACGCCTGCGAAAAGCGCTAGTCCAAATATCGCCGCAAATGGATTATCACTCTGCCCGCCGTCTGCGTCAGGCTCTCTCGGATAAAGGTAATTGAGCACGAGCGCTAGCGCAAAAAAGCAGACGCAGATTATTATGCAGTTGCGATAAAGTGTCGCTGCTTTTATGCCGCTAAGCGCTGAAATTTTTCGGAGTGCCTGCAGTCTGAAAAATGCCGAAACACAAATAAAAGCGATCAAAATTCCGCTAGCGATATAATTTATCATCTCGTCGTCAAGGCGCCATGGCTCGCTGAAAGAGACATAGCCTACTACGATAAAAACCGCGGGTAGCGCCGCCAAAAACAGATCGATGCCGGTGCTGATCATCCCCTCTTTTCTTGCCTGAGATACAATGAATTGCATATATAAACCCTTTTTAAAAATTTGACCCGAAGTATATATAAACAAGCATAAAATATAAATTAAACCGACAAGATCGAAATTCTATCGCGACAAGATATTTGCGAAATTCTAAACTTTTACACTTATCTTTTCTATCTTGCTCCAGGCTAGCAGATGCACGATGCTAGTTATTGTGAGGGTTATGGGGAATATCAAATGGTATAGTGCATTTAACGGAAAAAGGATGACGCAGAGCCACACATATATCTCAAAGATCCCCAAGCCGCTTACGCGTGCTAGAGCAAAATTTATGCAAAACCACGCTACGATCATGTAGATTGCGCCTGCAAACGCTATCAAAATGCACAATATCATTGCCAAATGCTTGTGTGAGATCGATAAAGGAATCGATAAAAAGATGCTTGTTATGGCAATGACACAGATGCAGACAATTACGCAGTTGCGGTAAAGCACCGCCGCCCTTATGCCGCTAAGCATTGAAATTTTGCGGAGCGCTCTTAGCCTGAAAAATACCGAAACACACAAAAGAGCAAAAATAATTCCGCCAGTGATATAGGTAGCCGTCTTGTTGGTGCTAAGCCCTAGCATGCCGTTAATAGCAATATCTAGCGCAACTAAAGTCGCAGGCACTGCCGCTAAAAACAGATCAATGCCGGTGCTGATCATCCCCTCTTTTCTTGCCTGAGATACGAGATCTTGCATAATAAGCCTTTTTAAAATTTATCCCGAAGTATACATAAATCGATGTAAAGCAGGAATTAAACAGCTAAATTTAAAATTTTTAAATTTCGTCGGGGCAAGCTTGCAGACTGCGGAATTTCAGGAATTCTACCAGAGCGAGAATAAAATTTCGCCGCGGGATTTAAAACAGAATTCCATCTATGGATTTGCAGGCAGAATTCTACTACAAAAATTTTAAACCACAAGCGCGGTATCTTTCATTGCGCGCTTCTAAAACTGGCAAGCCACAGGTAGAATTTCGCTATGAAGATTTCTACTCGGAATTCCGCGGTAAAATTTCACTATAGAATTTAGACTGGAATTCTAGGGCAAAATCTAGATATAAAATTTTGATCGGAATTTCAAGACGGCATTTCAGGATAGAATTATGCGATTTAAATTCCACTCAAGATAAAATCTCGCGATTTAAAATTTCGCGGCGATTGATGAGTTGCTTTGTCGCGCCACTCGCACTACCTCACCTGCGCGCTAAAAATTTGCGTGATGCTGGGGATTTGCTCGCCCGCGACGTTAAATTCCGCCGTTTTGATCTGTACGCCGTAGAGCGAGCTAAGCGCGGCTTCGGTTAAAATTTCGTTGCTTGCGCCGTAGTTGTAGCTAAGATCATTTCGCAAGATCAGTGTGCGATCGGCGACTGCAAGGGCGTGGTTAGGCTGGTGAGTGGTAAAAACTATGCTCGCATCGCTATTTGAGCGTAGATTTGCGATGAGGCTTAGCACGCGGTCTTGGTTTTTGATATCAAGCGCGCTGGCAGGCTCGTCCAAAAACAGCACGTCGCTGCCGCTAGCTAGGGCTCTAGCAAAGAGCACGAGCTGCCTCTGCCCGCCGCTAAGGGCGTTAAAGCTGCGCTTTTGCAGATGGGCGACGCCTAGCGTATCCAGAGCGTCAAGGCAGATTTGAATATCCTTTTTGCCCGGTTTTGAAAAGAGCGAGATCTCGCGTACCCGCCCCATCAGTACGATGTCAAGCACGCTGTAATCAAACGCGACGTTAAAGCTTTGAGGCAAGAAAGCAAATTTTGCCTTGCGTACGATCTCGCCTTCTTTAGGCTGCAAAATCCCCATCATACACGACATTAGCGTGCTTTTGCCTTGCCCGTTTAAGCCCAAAATCGCTAATGTTTGAGAGCTGGCAAGCTCGAAGCTTAAGTTGCGAAAGCAGAATTTTTCCGCCTCGTAGTAAAAGCCAGCGCTTTTTACCTCAATTAGATTTTGCATTTTTGGCACTCCTTTTTAGAAGTAGGGCAAAGATCGGGCTTCCGATGAGAGCGGATAGAATTCCTAAAGGAATTTCGGCGCTACTTAGCGAGCGAGATAGATCGTCGATTGCCAGCATAAAGATCGCTCCTGCGATGAAGCAGGCAGGCATTAGCTTCACGTGGTCGCTGCCCGCGATGAGCCTAGTGGCGTGCGGCACCACAAGACCTACCCAGCCGATATTTCCGCTGACGCTAACTTGTACAGCAATCAGAGCGGTGCAAAGCGCTAGGATAGTGCAGCGCAGAAATTTAACGTCCACGCCTAGCACGCGCAAATCATCATCATTTAGGCTGAGTAGATTAAACCGCCATCTCAGC
>CAJPSJ010000149.1 GCA_905373295.1 uncultured Campylobacter sp.
TTACTGCGGCACCGGCTGTGGTATCGATCTTATCGTAAAAGACGGCAGGATCGTAAACGCGCGCCCTACGCAGGCCCACCACGTAAATGACGGTGAGCTATGCTTAAAAGGGATGTTCGGCTGGGAGTTTGTAAACTCTCCAAAACGCCTTGCTAAACCTATGATCCGTAAGAAAAACGGAGTATTTGATAGAAGCGGCAAGCTTGAGGAGGTAAGCTTTGAAGAGGCTTACGATTTTGTAGCGTCTAAATTTAAAGAGACCGTCGCTAAATATGGCCCAAGCTCAATAATGGGCTTTAGCTCGGCGCGCTCAAATAACGAAGACAACTACGTTTTTCAGAAATTTTTCCGCGCTCAGGGCAGCAACAACGTCGATCACTGCGCTCGTCTTTGACACGCTCCTACAGTGGCAGGTCTTGCCAACACGCTAGGAAACGGAACGATGACGAACGATTTGGTAGAATTCGCTACCGATACGGACGTATTTTTACTCATCGGCACAAACACGAGCGAGTGTCACCCGATCATCGCTATGCAGATGCAGCGAGGCTTGCAGCGCGGCGCCAAGATGATCGTCGTAGATCCAAAGCGCACAGATATGGCGAAAAAAGCCGATATTTATCTACAAATCCCAGTGGGCGCGAACATTAAGACGCTAAATACCATTATGAATGTTATCATTGCCGAAAATTTGCAAGATGACGAGTTTATCAAAAACTACGCTCACGGCTACGAGTATTTAAAAGAAGCGGTTAAGGACTTTACTCCTGAGCGCTTCGAGCGCGAGACCGGCGTGAAAAAAGAGCTCGTAATCGAAGCTGCTAGAATGTATGCTAAAGCAGGCGCAGCGGCGATCTGCTACACGATGGGTATCACGCAGTTTAGTGACGGCACCTCAAACGTCTTTTCGCTTTCAAATTTAGCTATTTTGACGGGGAATTTAGGCAAACGAGGCGCGGGCGTAAATCCTTTGCGCGGTCAAAACAACGTCCAGGGCGCATGCGACATGGGCGCGCTACCTAACGTCATCCCGGCAGGTGCGGTAAATTCCGCTTACGCTCAGGAGCAGGCGCGCAGAGTATGGCACTTCGAGCTAAATCCGACTCCAGGCTTTAAGCTTACGGTCGCACCCGATAAGATGGATAGCGGCGAGCTGAAGCTACTCTACGTTTACGGTGAAAATCCCGTAATGAGCGATCCTTGGACGGAACACTTTGTGCATGCAACGCACCATCTGGATTGCTTTATCGTGCAGGATCTTTTCTTTACCGAGAGCGCACAGAAGGCCGACGTCGTACTACCTGCTGCCGGCTGGGGCGAGAAGGACGGCACCTTTTTAAACACTTCCCGCCGCGTCCAGCGCACGCGCAAGGCAAGCGAGCCGGCTCCTGGCGTAGAGCCTGATTGGAAGGTAGTTTGCAATATCGCACAAAGAATGGGACTTGAAGGGTTTGATTTTTTAAGTGCGGAAGAAATTTGGAACGAAGTGCGTGCATTAATGCCTAAATTTTTCGGTGGTATTAGCTACTATAGGCTAGATAAGCTAGGCGGCATCAGCTGGCCATGTCCTGATGAAGATCATCCGGGCACACCGGTGCTTTATGCAGATCATAAATCGATGCTGCCTGATGGTAAATTTAGAATGGTACCGGTGCTTTACGTGGATGATAAAGAGGGGCGCGCTAAAGCTGAGGCGGATTTCAGAGCCAAGATGAAAATTCCTGATGATTATCCAGTGGGAAGCGGCGCGCTTAGCGAGATTCCGGATGAAATTTATCCGTGCTTATTTACGACTGGGCGCAAGGTTTATCACTACCATACGGGCACGATGACGAGAGAGTGCCGCGCGCTAGAGTACGGCGCGGGCGCAGAAGGCGCGCTCATCGAGGTAAGCCCTGACATCGCACGCGAACGCGAGCTTACCGAAGGCTGCTACGCGCTCGTTAAAAATAAGCGCGGTCAGATCGCTGCGAAACTTCGCATAAATCCGGATCTGAAAGAGGGCACGATATTTACGACCTTCCATTACAGCGAGGCCGACGGCAACGAGCTCGTGCATGCGGGCGATCTGGATCCGCTATCGGGTATCCCGCCGCTAAAGATGACGATCGCAAATATCAGAAAGCTTAGCGAGAGCGAGTTTATCGAGTTCAGAAGACAAAACGAGATGTCAATGCACTCCGAGAAACCTTATCTATCGCCGGTGCATAGGTAGTTTGGGCGGTAAATTCCGCCCGCTTTGCAAAGATGAAATTTAATCGCGGCTGCAGGTAGCGGCAAAATTTGATGAAATTTCATCTCTACGGGCGCTTCATAGCCACTTGCAAATTGCAAGCGGCTCGTGGATTTTCCACGCGATTTTTTAAATACAAAACTGCGAGCGCTTTAAATTTACGCACGCCGCTTCGGCTTTACTTCGGCGAATTAAGGCTATTTAAGCAAAATTTCACTACGATACGAGCAAATTCAAACAAGGAAGGTCTATGGAGCCGATTTATAGGGCGGAGATAGTTAAATTTAAAGGGGATGAAAGAAGGATCGTAAGCGATATCTTGGTGCGCGAGATCAAGCTTGAAATTTTACTAAACGGCAAGCGTTTCGGTGCGCTTATGGCGACTCCGAGCGATTTAAAGGCGCTTGCGGTAGGATATTTGATGAGCGAAAATTTGATCTCGGACGCAAGCGGTATAAAAAGCATCGAGCTCGCGCCGGACGGACTTAGCGTGAATGTATGCGGCGAGATAAACGAAAAGCGCTTAAATAGCTTTGATGCCGAAAAGGTCATCATCAGCGGCTGCGGGCGCAGCTCTACCGCAAATATCGATCCAGAGGCGATGGCGGCGCGCAAAGTCCGCTCGGACGCTAAATTTCATAAGAATGAAATTTTAAATTTGATGAGCGAGTTTTACACGCAGTGTGAACTTTACGAGATGACGGGCTGTGTGCACACCGCAAAGCTCTTTACCGCGAGCGGCGAGTATTTTATCGGCGAGGATATCGCCCAGCACAATACCATCGATAAATCGGTCGGCAAGGCGGTCTTGGCGGGGTGCGATACGCAGGGCTCGCTTCTTTTGGTAAGCGGCAGGCTAAGCTCCGAAATGGTCGCCAAAGCCGTGATGAGCGGCATTAGCGCGCTTGTTTCGCGCACGGCTCCTACGAGCCTCGGCGTCGTGATCGCGCGTAAATTTGATCTTACCCTTTGCGGCTTCGCTCGCGGCGAAAATTTAAACGTTTATAGCGGCGAAGAGAGAATTTTGAGTTAAGAGGGCGGCATGGAGATAGATATCAAGATAGACGACAAAAAAACAAGCGAGATCAAAAGGCTGATTTTAAATTTACTAAATCCAAGCGGCAAGCTCGATTGCGGCGCGGCGTTTAAGATCGCCGCTAAATTAGGCGTGGACGCGAGCGTAGTAGGAGATCTCGCGGCACGCGAAGGGATACGGATAGATCGCTGCGAACTCGGACAGTTCGGCAAGCTGCAATGTAGCGGAGGCAGCATAAAGGCGCTGCAGAAGCTAAATCCGTTTTTGGATGATAAAAGGCGAATTTTTTGCCGCGACGCCCGCGCCGTAGCTGGCGGCGGAGTTGGGTTTGACACCGTGCGCTCTACGCTTAAGGAGCACGCCATAGACGTGAAATATTGTCAGCTGGGTTGCTTTAAGGAGAAGAAAGGCAAAAGAATGAGGGTAAAAACAAAAACTTGGATCGAAAATGCGCAGGGCGAGCTCATTTTTGGCAAGGGCAAAACCGAAGTGCTGGACGTGATCGCTCAGACGGGCTCTATCTCTAAAGCCGCCGAGGTTTTGGGGATGAACTACAAAAAGTGCTGGAGCCATCTGCAAATTTTACAAAAAAATCTGCAAGAGGAGCTCTTTAGCACCAAGCAGGGCGGCGGGAATGCCGCGGGCACGACGCTAAATGAGCGCGCCTATGAGCTGATCGCCGCGTATAAGCAGCTGCAAAGCGATATAGAAAACTACGCAAACGAGCGCTTTAAGGAGCTTTTTTTGAAAAAAGAGGGCGAAAAAAACGCTAGCAAAGCGGGAGATAAAAACCATTAAATTTAAAGGAGAAAACGATGTTTGTAAAGCTAAACGAACGAACCTATCTAAATAAAGACAGGATCACGCGCATCAAGGTAGATAGCGTCCAAGACGGTATCAGAATTCGCTTCTACGAGGGGCAGTTTCAAGTTGCCAAAAGCGGCAGATTTGAAAGCGAAGAAAAAGCGATGGAGTGGTTGCAGAAAAATTTTATCGGCAAATAAGCGCAAAGCGCGCTTTATGACCGCGCGAGCAGCTTGCGAACAGATCCGCAAAATAGCGGTTTTTGTGATACGGCAGCAGCTCGCCGCTTATTAGCACTACGATGATTTTCAGGTTTGCGCTTTAAAGAAGAGCTTGCGCAAAGATGTTGCGGTAAATTTACGGCGAATGAGCTTCGGATATGGAGCCTAGCGTAGCGTGCAAATAGGGATACGATTACGCAAATATGGTCTATGATGACATTCGTTCGCCAAATTTACTCGAAAGATTTCATTATTTTAACCCGACCTAACGGCATTTTTCGGTCAGTTTTGCTTATTGTGCCTATATAGTATTTATATTTTATTAAGCACTCATTGGGTATAGTCGCGAGCAAAATTCTAAGGGGAAATTTTGAAAAGCTTCAAACTTCGGTTTATTTACGCTATCTGCGCGGTAGTCGCATGCGCGCTGTATCTGCTAGGCGAAAGATCGGGTCTTACGGAGCGCAAACAAACCCATTTTACCGTTACTTCAGATACAAATGTCTCCAAAGTGCCCGGTCTTAGCAAATACGTAACCCAAGAAGAGGTCGATAGCTTTGCGTTTCGCTACTGGGATATAGATTATAATTCAAACCCGAAAAACGTATTTAAAGAACCCGCCATTGACGTAGAGCTAAAAAGACTTTTAAAAAGCAAGCAAACTGATGAAATTTTAAAATTTATGAAAGATAACAATC
>CAJPSJ010000150.1 GCA_905373295.1 uncultured Campylobacter sp.
GATAACGCCGGCGGCATCAAAAAGGAGATCGCGGATAAAATTTTCGATCTGTATTTTTCTACCAAAGCTAGCAAAAACGGCACCGGCATCGGGCTATATATGTCAAAGATCATCATCGAAGATCACTGCAAGGGCTCGCTCGTCGTAGAGAGCCTAAAGAACGGCTCAAATTTTATAATCAAACTTCCGAAATGAAGCTTTTCTGAGACAATTTAAAAATTTAATCCAAATTTACGCTACAAATGGGCTGCACTCTTTTTATATAATTAACAAAGATTAAATTTTATGTAAGGAGGGAGCGATGAGCGAACCTGAAGACAAAATTTATCTGGAGGAGCGGAAGCTTGTTAGAAGATATTCTCCGCTCACATCGGTGCTTGTAAACACTCTGTTTTTGTTTGTGGTGTTTTACGCATCGTGGTGGATCTTTCAAGATCCTAGGGGACTGATGAGGATGTATACCCCTTACGTGGGATATATGTGGTGCAGATGGCTACTTGTAGTTATCATCTGGATCGCATATATTTTTGATTTTTGGCCATTTAAAAGGGAGTGGCTCCATACGGCGGGACCGGCGAAAAAGGGCATTATCTTTACGGTGATGGTATTTTTTACCTTCTTCGTATTCTTAAAGATATTCTTCGAATTTATTCTAGGCGAGCTTGCCATATCGTATTTTAGCCCGCGAAGGCTTGCAGAGCTTGGCATAACCGATTTTTACGCGCTTGAGTATTCGGCTCAGGCCATTTTGATGTTTGCCGCTATCGCGTCGTGGCTAAGTCCTTCTTGGGTGGTGGCTGCGGATAATTCGCCGTGGCAGAAGCTAAAGCAGCCCGTTAAAGGCTTTACAGTTTTTATCTGGACCTTTTTGCTAAGTATGATCGTGTATTTCGTATTTTTCCACTCGCAAATGGGAATTTTATTCGACCCGTGGCAAAAATACACATCCATCACTCCGCCTTGGTGGCATAATTTCGCCGATACCGTGCACGGAAATTTCAATATCGCATGGATTATGTGCTGTACCGTTATGGTTTGGGTGTATGAAACTATCTGGGAGAGGTATCCTTTTAGCCTTATTAAGACGAACTGGCTTAGAAGGACGGCATCGTTTTTCGGCATTATAGCGATGGCGTTTTGCTTTTCGTTCTTCTTTTACTATCTGCAAGAGCTCATCTGGGGCGTGCATATTAGAGGCGACAGGAGGCTTTTTGCGCCCGATTGGCGATGGCTGCACGTAGGCGAGATAGCTATATTTTGGCTGGTGCCGGTGCTATTTATTAAATTTTACTGCAACAACGCGGTCAATAAATTTTCAAAGCCCGTCAATATCCTTCTTAGAACGATCATAAGCATGGCGGCGGCTATCGCCCTATACTACGTCTATTATCAGGTCTCGCACTTTTTGCTAGGCACTCAAAAAGGCTTTTCGCACCCGCAGCAATTCCCGATGATCCCGATGATCTGGTTTATCAACGTCATGCTGATAAATTACTGGTTTATGGACGGCTGGCCGGGCTGGAAGCTTGCAGGCAAGAAAGAGGAAGCAGAGGAAGCAGGCGAGGAAGATGATTTTGGAAATAAAAATTCCATCAAAGGCTTGGTAGCGGGCTTTGTCATAGGCGTGATCATCTATCTCGCCATAGTTTATCTAGCGCCTGTCGTGGGCAATATGCTTACAATTTTTAAATAAAGGATATGAGATGAATGAAGCTAGAAGAGATTTTATAAAAGGCGGTGCGGCGGGAATAGGACTTGGTGCGCTCGCATCGATGGGGGTATTTTCATACTCTCCTGCGAGGGAATTTTTTCTTCCGGATGAAGTGCGAAAGATGACCGATTTCGGCGCGATTAAAAGCGTCGAGGTTACTAATATCTCCGAAACAAGCTGGTTTGACAACTCGATGCTGATGGGAGATATTAAAGGCGCAGGCGGACTGCTAGTCAACCAATATCTATTTAACTGGCCGCCGTTCGGTAACGGCAAAGGGCTTGCCAAAGGCAGCTACGAAGAGGGAATTTCACAAATCAAGCATCTTCTACCCGATAAGATCGATGAGGCGTGGGAGGTAACCAAAAAACTTTCCGTAAATCCCGATAACGCGGGCGGCTACTCCGCTCTCATAGAGATAGAGCGTCTAAACGGAGAAAAGAAAAAATATCTGCTTGATTGCGGCTGGTCCTACAAATGGATGCACGAGTGTTTTAAGCGGGAGGGGATCGATAAGATGCTGCAAAGCGGCGAAATAGACACCCTCATAATGTCGCACGAGCACTATGATCACTTTTGGGCTTTACCCATCGTTTTAAAGTATAAGCCCGACATCAGAATCATCATTCACGAAGGCTTTTACCCCGAGGGCAGACAATATATCAAAGATTCAGGCCATAAAGGCGAACTTGTAGTGTTTAAAAAAGGTAGAAACGAGATCGAGCCCGGAATGTGTACGTTTTGCTACGACTGCCCTATCATTACGAGGGTTTTTGGCGAGCAGTCGATCTTCGTAAACGTTAAAGACAAAGGTCTTGTGAGCATTACGGGATGTTGTCATCAGGGTATTATTACATTCTCCGATTCCGCATACAAAGAGCTAAAATACGACAATGATCAGCTCTACGGACTTTACGGCGGACTTCATATCTCGCCGTTTGACGACTGGGATCCGAAATACGACGATCTGGTTATCGGGCTGAAAAGATGGAACTACCAGGTTATGGCGTGCAACCACTGCACAGGTCTTCTGACCGTGCAAAAATTCGTCCGCGAGGGCTATCCGATCGTAAAGGGCACGGCTAGGTTTAGAACCAAAACGTCCGATTATCTGGGCAACGGCGATAAGGTTAAATTTGGATAGAAGCATGGAATTTCAAGATATTTTCCCTTTGAAATTTAAATACTCGTTTGAGGATTACAGGTCGCTTATGAGATGTATATTGATGAAGTCTCTTTACGATAGCGACGTAAAATCCTCAAGCAGGTATCAGGGGATGTATAAGGGGAACTATTTTAATGAATGCTGGAGCATAAAATTTGGCTTTTACAGCGGAATTTACGGCATCGTTTTGCGGGAGGTGAAAGAGGATGTGGGCGTGTTTGAGCTTTATTATTTCCCCTCCGCAAACGACGAACTGCTCGGTAGCGTCTCGCTTTTTGAAGCCGTTTTAGCCGGAGAGCCGGAGTTTTTAACAAAAGTGCGAAATTTCTCCGCGCACGAGGAGCTTTTAAATAACTTCTGCGTCGCTACGATCTACTTAAGGCCGCAAGAGCGGGGCTTCGCGCTATCTTTTAAAACGAAGCTCAGGGATAGGTCGTACGCAAAGGACGGCGTCTACGTAGAGGGCAAGCAGATCATCGCAAAAGAGGGGCTCGATAAAAATTTCCCCTGCTTTAGGGTATCGCTTGCGTTTATGAACTTTTTGCATATCGCGCTTTGTAAAATTTACGAGCCGCGCTACGAGAGCTTTGAAATTTACAAAAAAGCGGCTTGCGCCGTGATCTACGACAAAGACCGAAATTTAAAAAGCAAAGAAGATCCGCTTTGCGGCGAAATTTTTGTAAATTTAATCTACGGCGAGGACGCGGGCGACGGACACATTAAATTTGACGATAGATCTTTTAAGAAGCTGCCAGGCTCGGCGCCTTTGTTTAAATTTTTGCTGCGCTTAGCCAAGGAGGATAAAAAGCAAATTTTTATGCAAGGCGGCGAGCGGCCGAATTTTTTCATCATCACCGGCTATCTGGGCTCTGGCAAGACGAAATTTATCCAAAATTTCATTGAGCATGAAACGGCGCAAAATAGATTTACCGGCATCATCCAAAACGAGATCGGCAAGATCGGTCTCGACGGCGCGCTGCTGGACGCCAAATACGCGCTCGTAGAGATTGACGAGGGGTGCGTTTGCTGCTCCATGGCGGGGCAGATTAAGCTCGCGATTTCGCAGCTCAAGCCCAAAAAGCCCGACAGCATCGTGCTTGAAACCACAGGCGTCGCCAATCCTTTCAATATCTTAAGCGAGCTAAACGAGATAAAAGACGCGGTCAATCTATGCGCCATCGTCACCGTCGTCGATGGGGCGAATTTTTTAAAAGAGCGGGGCAGATCAAAAATAATGCTCGAGCAGATCAAGGCCGCCGACGTCATAGTACTCAATAAAATCGATCTGATCTCGCCCGAGCAGAAGGAGCGGATACGACAAGCTTTGATCCAAAACAACCGCTGCGCCGAGGTCTTCGAGACGGTGGGCGCCGAGCTAAATCCAAACTATCTGCTCTACCGCCAGAGCGACACCTCCTATATGGCGTCCGTCCTGCTCGAGGGCAAGATGCGTGCGACGCACGAAGACGAGGGGATAGTCTCGTTTAAAAAAGACCTTCCTGAGGGCATCGATAGGCAAAATTTCATCAAATTTATGAGCGACATACCAGAAAATTTTTACCGCATCAAGGGGCTTGCGAGCTTCAAAGATGATGAGGCGCAATACGTCGTGCAGTTCGTAGGCGGCAAATTTGAGATAACGCCTTTTAGCGACCGCAAACGCTGCGATAATTTTTTGGTTTTCATCGGGCGGGGGATAGATGAAAGCGCTTTCTCGACCGAACTTTTGAGGGTATAGATGGTAAACTTGTGTGTATTTTGAACGACGATGCGGCACGACTTTATAAAAACGATAGAATGCCGCCGCCAAACATTAAATTTAAACACAAGTTGACTCGAACTTTTGCGGCAAATTTCCGGAATTTATCACTACGCCAGGATTTTATGTAGTGTACAGTTTGCCATTGAAAAGTCCTTTAGGTAATTTGTTTTACTTTAAAACGTTATCCCAAAACATCCTCAAGCGCCGTTTTTAGATCGCTAAATTTAAAGCCAAATCCGCTCTCCATTAAGGCTTTGGGATAAACTTTTGCGCCCTCAAGCAGTACACTTGACCCCTCGCCTAGCATCAAATTTAACGCAAATTTAGGCACCTTAAAAAACGTCGGTCGCCC
>CAJPSJ010000151.1 GCA_905373295.1 uncultured Campylobacter sp.
TGTGCAGCGGCTCAAAACAATACAAAAGTCGCCGTAGACAGGAGCGCAAAATTTAGGGCTTGCGAGCGGATTTTATCCGGCGCTCTACAATCTCGCGCATGCTCTTCGGCGTGGCAAACATCAACGCGGCGGTCGTTTTATGCCGATTTTGCGCAGATTAGGCTTTACAAATACGGCACTAAAGTGCGGCTCCTTATAAAATTTAGTCGCGAGCTGCGCCGATCTCGCGCCAGTGCGTAAATTTAGACCCGCAGCAAGAGTGTTCTTCAATTAAAATTTATAAAATTTCGCGCTCGCCGCATAAATTTAAACAAATTTTATTTGCCGCCTCGCGCAGACGCTGCGTTTAAATTTTACTACGCGACCGCAAAATCACTCCTCGCAACTCGCAAAAGTCGCGCAGCCTGCGTTTAAATTTAGAAGCGCACGAATAGAGGCGCGCAAATTTAGCGCGACGCGCTGTTTTTAAAAATACGTAAAAGCCCTACGCCTCGGTGATAACCGCATTTACAAGCTTGGAAAATTTCACCCCTTTTAGCGCGCCGATTTTGGCGCTGAGCCGCTCGATCTTTGAAATTTTATCCCGCATCGTGATCTCCTCGAAGCAGTGGCGCTCGTCGATGTGGAAGTGGCTGGTGCTGATGATGGTGACGTTTGCGTGGTGCTCGATCTCTACGAGCTGCTCGATCAGATCGCTTTGGTGATGATCGTAAGCGATGCAAAGCACGCCCACGCAGTCCTCGTCGCTATCTCCGTGAAGCACGCCCTCAACCATCTTTTCGCGGATCAGATCGCGGATAAACTCGCTGCGGCTTAGGTATTGCTTGGCGCGCACCATCTCATCGAGATCCTCAAAAAGCTTCGTCGGCAGCGAAATGCTAAATCTTACGGCGCTCTCTTTTTCCTCTTTTTTCATAGCTCACCCTATTTCGCGTATTTTGAACGTAATTTTACCGAAATTCCGCTCAAATAGTAAGAATTTCGCGCTAATTTGGTTTATTCTTTAAAATTTAAAGCTCCAAGGCACCGCGCTTATTTTGAAATTTTGCTCGCGATTTCGCGTTATATTTTAGTACTAGCGCGATGAAATTTACCGGTGCTACGTTATTTTAAATTCTACCGCGAGCTTGCGTCCAAATTTTAAGAGTCAGGCGCTAAATAGCGTCTTAGCTTGGGATTTGCGCAGTATCTAGCCACGCGCCGCGGTAGAATTTTACATCGATTGCCATAGCAGTGCGCCGTAATGCTATGGCAGACAACGGCGCGCCGTTAAATTTTAAAATTTTAACGTTTCGGTTGCGACATATGAAGACGGCAAGGCGTAAATTTGTTCGCTGATTTTGCAATTTTAGAAAAGCTAGCTGCGTGATTTTATCGCCGTAGCGTTAGAATTTACGCAAAGCGCAGGCAGGGCGCAGAGTTCATTAAATTTAGCGGTGAGATGAAACTAGTAAATTTTACAAAGAGCGAGCTTAACGGCTATAATTGCGTTTTTTGTGGACAAGTTTAGCGCGAAATTTCGCTTAAATATGCCGCGAGCTGCCCGTATGCGATGCCGCTGTCGTTGCAAGGAACGGTGCGATTTAGATGAAATTTTATCCCTCGCTCGCGCAGCTTCGCGCACGTAAGATTTAGAAGCGTGGCGTTTTGAAAGACTCCGCCGCTTAGCACGACCTCGAGCCCGAAGCCCTCCGCAAACTCCGCGATGAAATTTGCGATGGCGTTTATAAATTTCGTCGCAGCCAAGCGCGGCTCATCGCTCAAAGCCTGCAAAAACGCCTCTTCGTAATCGATCACGTAGCATTCGTCCTCAAGGCTTGGCGTGCAAGCTCTATTTTGCGGGACTTGATCGGCGCTAGAAGCGTCTTTGCTTTTAGAATTTATTAAATTTGGGGCGGACGCTTGGTTTATAGAATTTGCGGCGGAACTTTCATTCTTTTTGCCGCTGCCTTCGGCAATGTTTTGAGCCGCCGACCCAAGCTTATTTTTGCTTGCTGTATCATTCGCAAGCTCTTTAAAATCGCCTTGTAGCGCGCAGCTATTTTTCGCGTCGCTATGATTTTGCGCATTTAAACCGTTCTGCCCCGCTTCGCTTGCCAAATCATCGGCGCTCCGCTGCTGCAAAGCGGAATACGGCGCGTTTTGGGTAAAATTTTCGCCCGCTTTTTTCAGCCTAAATTTATAGCTCTGCTCGCAGCCCTGGATGTATAGGTTTTCTAGCCGCATGCCCGCCTCGCCGTCGAAACTTACGGCTCGTAGGTCGCAAATGACCACCGCAAATGCGTCGAACAGCCGCCCTAGCGAGCTTGAGCGAACGGCACGCGGCGCGATTTTTTCTAAATTTGCCGTTTCGCTCGCGCTAAATTTTGCTAAAAACTCGCGCGCAGCGTCCTTTGCATTAAATTTAAACACGAGCGCAAGCGCAAGTTTGTAGATGTTTTTGATCGCATTCTCGCCGCCGATAAGCGCGATCTCGTCGAATTTCGCTACGCGATTAAAGCCGAACTCGTTAAAAATCATCACTTCGCCGCCCCAGATTTTGCCGTCCGTACCGTAGCCTGTGCCATCAAAGCAAAAGCCGAGGTATTTTTTGCCGCTAAAAAGAAGGTCGTTTTGCGCCAGATTCGACACCAGATGCGCGAAATGGTGCTGGTAGCGAACCACCGGGTATCCGCGCTGCTCAAAAAATCGCGTATGCGAAAACTGTGGGTGCAGATCCGCGATGACGGCGTCGAACTTCAGCTCGTAGGCGCGCACAAACATATCCAAAAGCGCGAAAAATCGCTCATTCGTGGCGACATTTTTAAGATCGCCGATGTAGGGCGAGATGAAAATTTGCCCGTCTTTGTAGATCGCAAACTGATTTTTAAGCTCCGCTCCGAGCGCCAGAAAAGTGCCTTTTAGCTGGAACTTGCTAGGGAAAATTTTTGGATTCATTCCGCGAGATGTTCGCAAAAACAGCGCGCAATTTAAAATTCCGCTCGCTTGATAGTTCGCGCTTTTGAAATTTAACGCTGCGACGCCGTTTTTAAAATTTAATGTTGTGTCCTGGCTGCCTGGGGTCGCGTCTCGCTTGCTATTTGAGGTCACAAAGCGCTCGCTATCCGGGACTGCGATATTATGCTTGACTTCGCTTGACGTCGCTACGTCGCTTTTTAAATTTGAAGGTGCGGCGCCAAATTTATCGCTCAATGTTGCCGCGCCCTGCTCGCCTTTTGCTTTTTTAAAATTTTTCGCGTTCTCGGGGCTGCGGCGCTTCATATCAATCAATGTCGTGCTGTTTTTAAAATTTAAAGATGCACCGTCGCATTCATCGTTTGATGCCACGACGTTGTGCCCGTCATCCGAGAGCGTGTCACAACTATCTATCGCCGCATCGGCGCTTTCATCGGCTGCCGCCGCATCGCAGATGCTACCTAGTGCGGCGCTTTCTTGCTCGTTTTTTGCTTTTTTGGATAAATTCTGCGAATTTTTTAGCTCGCAAACGGCTACTTGCGAGCTTTGCAGACCTTCACTCGGATCACGCTTCGAGCCTTGCTTGGAATTTGCCCGTTTCAGATCATCGCTTTTCGAGTTTGACGTATTTTCATTCAGCTGCCGCTTTATAATCACGTTCAAATCGGACTTCGTATCGATCGAGGGAAGCGACATAGCGTGCGGTGCTTCAAAATTTTGCACCATATTCTTGCTGTGAGCCCGGGTCTCAAGCGTGTATATATCGTGCGTGCGATCGTTTGCCTTCGCGCTTGCAGCTTCTTTTTTAAATTCCTGCAAAAACGCGATGCTATCGTCGCTCGGCGTTAAAATTTCGCGGTCATTGTCCAGGTAAAACGAGATGACGCCGCCCAGCTTCTCGTGCAGCTCCTCAGCCTTAAAAATAATGGGCTCGCCGCTTATATTAGCGCTTGTGGCGACGATCGGGCGATCAAAGTATTCAAAAAGCAGCAGGTGCACGCCGGTGTTAGCTAGGAAAATGCCGATTTTATTAAGGTTCGGCGCCACGCTTGGAGCGATAAAAATCGCACCCGCCTTAAAAATCGCCGAAAAGCTCGCGGGCAAACGCACAAAATCGCCCTCGCTATCAGAATAGGCGCCGTGTGCGTCCGCCGTGCACGCCTGCGCAGAGCATGAGCCTTCCGAATTTATCGTCTGTTGCGGACTCGGCTCGCACGTCGCACGCCGCAAGTCTACTCTATCCTCAGCATGTCGCAAGCTCTGAATATTTGCCAAATTTTGCGAAATAGACTCGTCCGTCGCAAGCCAAGAATCAGGCTCATTTGCCACGCATTGCAAAGCCGCCTTATCTGCAGCATTTTGCAAGTCCTTCTCACACGCCCCACGTCGCGAGTTCGTCCTATCCGCGGCATATTGCAAACTCGAAGTATTCGCAGAGTTTCGCGAAACGGGCTCGTTCGCCGCAGGCCGCAAATCAGATATCTTCGTTGAGAGTTGTAAATTTTGCTCGTCCGCATGCCAAGAATCGGGCAATACGTATCGCAGCTCTAGCCCGCCTTCTGCTTGCGGCGAGCTCAAATTTTTAGCCGAGCACTGCAAATCAGACTCATCGTATGCGCGCTCTAGCTCGTTTGTCGCACGCTGCGAGTCGTCTGCCGCTAGCGTATCGCAGGCGAAATTATGGTGCGCCGTTTTACTGAAAATTTGCGCACTCTGTAATCTCCCCTGCTTTGCGCAATTTTCAGCGCTTTGCGTACTAAAATTTTGCGCTGCGAAATTGCGTAAATTTTGTAATGCAGAGCCCTGCCCTTGCGCCGCCTCTTCTTGCTCGCCCACAAATCTGGGCGATATAGGATTTTTGCCTTGCGCCTTTAAATTTTGCGTGCCGAAATCCGCTGCAAAGCCCGTCAGCGTGCGCCAAACAAACTCACGCTTTTTTAAAATCACGATCGGCTTGACATTGCAATCTATCA
>CAJPSJ010000152.1 GCA_905373295.1 uncultured Campylobacter sp.
GTTTAAAGCCTTGACGGCGTCGCGCGAAATTTCGCCCCGCGTTTGCACGGTGGAAATTTCACCGCTAGCCCCGCCAGCCTTGCTCGTATGGCGGCTTAGCACGCTTTTGACGCTTATCTTTTCGCCTGCGTAAAACGCCTCGCAAAGCCCTCTTTGCGCCTCATAGTCCGTCACTTTAACGCCGCCTTCTTGAAATTTATAAAATTTTACCCGTTTCGCTCTGCGCAGCTCCTCGGCTCCGCCCCACACGTCGCTCTGCGCGTCAAGATCCGCGAGCGCGAATGCGCCGTCTGCCGCCTTATACATAGTGCCGAGCCCTATCGGTATGCGTTCGCCACTCTTTTTGGTAAGTACGAAGCCGATCTTTTCGCCATCTTTTGGGTGCGGGCGGAACTGTTTGGAGAAAAACGCCGTGAAAAATGCGACCTCCTTGGTCTCGCCGTCGGTGTCTAGGTATCTCGTCCAGCCATCTTCAGGCACGTCGATCTCGGCGACGTCTCGCCCGTCTTTTGCGCCGCATTTTAAGCCCGCGCAGCCGCTAAGCGCTAATGCCGTAAGCGCGGCTAGAAATAGATTTTTCATATTTTCCCTTCAAATAAATTTTGGCTCAGAGCAGGGCGCCCGCTGCGCCTCGGCACGTAAATTTGCGCGAAATAGGGCGCGCTAGCTTACTCCGCGGGCTTGATTGCGCTATCGCGTCTAAACACACATAAATTGCGCGAGATAAGCGGTAGCGCGGAATTTTAACGTCGCTCGGCGCGTTTTGCAAGCGCTTTGCGGCAAATCCGCCCAAACCTCGGGCACGCAAAGCCCGCTAGCGGGGCTAAATTTATCAAGCCGACGTCGCCCAGACGCGTAAAAATCGCTGCCCGCTCGCCTCAAACGAGCACTCCTGCCAGTCCCAGTCGTTCTCGCCGCCCATTGCGAAATTACGAGGCTCGTCCGATAGCCCTGCCGCGCTCAAAGCAGCCGTTATCCGCTCTTTAATAAAATCATCGGGCTCGCCCGGCGTAAATTTTTCAAATTTTATCTCGTAAAGGGAGGCGAGCCCAAAGTCCGCGCGCACGAGCTTGCCGCACTCTCGCGCGAACTCCGCCGCGCTGCATTCGTGCTTTGGGGCGTAGTACCAAACCTCCAGCTCCTCGATGCTTTCGCCCTCAAATTTTATGGATTTTATCATTTTGACCCCATTCCGCTAGTCGCAGCATTTTTAAATTCGTCGCTTAAATTTCACTTGCCCCATACGGTGCAGGTCTTACGCGCAAGATCAAACTATCGCTGTTCGGCGCAAGCGCGCTGCGCAGACAAATTTTAAATTTAATCCGCCGCGCTTTGAATTCAGACGCCGAAGTCCGCCCGCATCCCCTCTTTGCCTTTCGGCGTAAAATAGCAAACGACGTAGCAGAGCATTCGGTCTTTGCAGTCGTATTTGGCTTCGAGAGCCTCGATAATGCTCGCAAATTCCTGCGGCGGCTTGTCCGCAAAGGCGCCTCGCAGCTCCTCTGCGGGGATGTGTTTCGGACTAAGGAGCAGATACGTCGCGACGATAAAATTTAATCGCAGCACTCGCGCAAGGCCGCGCAGGTAAAATTTAGCCGCGAAATTTTACCTGCGCATCTTCAAACGCTACTTTATCTTTTTATATTTCCACGTCTGCTCCGTTATGAGCTCGGACTTGCCATCTTTAAGCTTAAATTCCTTAAAGCTCGTTATCGCGTAGATGCTAGGCATCTCAAACATCATCAACGAGGCGCCGTGCCCCACGCTATCTGCCGGGATTTGGGTATCGTAAGTGGCCTCCGAGCGCCCGGTTTGCACCCATTTGCCGCTCGCATCAAGCTTGTAGATATCCATCGCTGTATTGCTGCCGTGCTCGTCGTAGCTATAGACGTATTTGCCGCTACTGGAATTTGATTCGTGGCTTTGCACGAGCGGGCGCTCGCCCGATTTGTCGTAAATTTCGCCGTTTGAGTAGCTTTTGACCCAATCTTTAAGCTGCTCATCCCACAGATACGAGGTCATATTAAGATCCGCGCCCTTCTTGATAGCGGTCTGTTTGTTCATATTATCCCACGCGCCCTTCTCGTCGTTCCAGATAAAGCTCGTAACGATCTCCTCGCCCTTTGCGGCATCAAACTCGTGCTTGCTCATCGTGGCGTTTTGCCACGCGCCGTTTTGGAAAGTACTGCGGATCTGCTCGTAGCTGCCGTTTCGATCGCCGTTAAGCATCTCTCGCTCGCTGTTTTGCCACGCGCCGTTTACAAACTCGTAGCTCACGTATCCGCTCATCTCCCCTACGGCGTTGTAGAAAATTTCGGTCTTATCTTTGGGCTGCCAGCTCTTGCCGTCCCATTTAAAGCTTATCGTAAGCTCCTCCTTATCCCACGCGTTTTTTACGGATCTGTTCATGCTATCTTTCTGCCATTTGCCATTTACAAACTTATATCGCACGTCCTGCGTCGCGTTACCGTCGTAGCTGGAGACGGTTTTACTCGCATTGCGAGTGCCGTCATCCGCTATCGAATTGCTCTCGCGCGTCGTGACGTTACCCTTTACGCTTTCCGTGTAGTCTTCTATTTTTTTCCACTCGCCGCTTTTAAGATCGAGGTTAAATACTTCAAATTTAACCATATTCCCCTTTTCGTCAAAGTAGCTGATCTCTTTGTAGCTAGAGCCTAGGCCGTCCGAGGAGTTCGTATCTCTTACCTGCTCCAGCTTGCGCGCCGCCGCGTCGTAGCTTAGATGCGTGCTCTCCTTGCGCCCTCCGAGTGAGCCGTAGCTCATGCTTCGCACCATATACTCATACTCCTTGGCAAACGCCGCCGCACAGAGCAGCGCAAGTATCGTAGCGAGCTTTTTCATCCTCTCTCCTTGGAAAAATTTTGATAATTATATAATGTTCGTATATAAAAACGGATAAAATTTCGCCGTGCGGCTAAATTTAAAAACTTCGATTTTTAGGCGGTAGCGGTGGAATTTTACGTCACCAAATGGCTGGAATTTTAGCAATATTTAGATCTGATTTTGTGTTAGTTGTCGATAGAATTTATGCGAAATAAAATTGCGTGCGAGCTTCTGCTAAATTTTAAACAGATCTAGAGCTGATTTATATCAAAGCTTCATTGCGTGCCGTTAGCGATAAAATTCTACGTCATAAAATTTTAAATTCACGCGCAGATCCGTTTGAGGAGATAAAAATGCAATACTAAATTTTTGGCAGCTCAAAATTTCAAATAATGCCGATTTTTCAAAAGTGCCGCTGGTTAGGCGATACTAATCGCAGAAGCGCTTATCCGTGTTATTTGCTTTGCGCTTGGCTAGGAAGTCCGCCTTTTTAGCGGGGTCTGCGAAAAACTCGTCCTGCCTAAGTAGCGCGGCGTCCATTTTGTCCTCAGCTGCCTTGAGCGCGGCGGCGCGATCTGCGAAGCGAGACGGAAATTTCTCATCAAATATCGCTTTATACGGGTGCGTCTTGACCCAGTCTCTGGCGCGTGCCGCTGCATCGCGCTGTTTAGCGAGATCGCAGAATGCGTATGGATTTACCACGTTGCCGACGAGCTGCAAAAACGCCGCGTTCGCGGACTCGGTCTCACGAAACATCTCGTCCTTGACGTCGATGACGCGAGCGAAGGTTAGGAATCGATTTTTGCCCGCGTAGAACCAGAACACCGCGTCGTCCTTAAGTCCTAGATCATAAGCGCGTGCAGCGACCGTCATCAGCGTGGTCGGAGCGACCATGTCCGGGGCGTCTTCGATGATTTTGATCGCCTTTTTTAGGCTCGCTACGTCGTTTTTCATCAACAGATCGTCGATAGGCTCGTAAACATGCACGTATTCGGGCTTGCCCTCCTTAGCCGAATAAAACGGCGAAACATAGATGTCGATCGAAGTGATTTTTTCTACCTTGTCCTCACTCTGGGCGCTCAAAGTCGCAGCCGCCGCCGCACACAGCAGCAGTGAACGAAATTTTTTCATGGTCTCTCCTTCGGTTAAATTTTAAAATTTTATAAATTTGCTTCGTAATTATACCTTGAAATTTAAGAGCGCGAGCTTGGTTTTAACGAATATATTTTTGCGGAATTTTAATTTTCGCGGTGCGGCTCTATTTTCTTTTGATTCGGCTTCAGCGCGACGCTTTACGCGGCTAAATTTAATACCGTTAGTCGTAAAATTTAGCTCATAATTTAGATCGCTTAGCTAAATTTTTCCGTTCCCGCTTAATCCGAAAACGTATTTAGTCTTTACGTTTAAATTTCATCGCCGAAAAAGTCGCCGTCGATATCGCAAATTTCGATGTTTTGCCGCACTTGCACGCCGAGTTTGTATTTTATCATCAGCTCCGCCAGCCGCTCACCGTCGATCAAAACCACCGTGTGGCTTTGCACGTTTGCCGCATACTCTTTGGCATCCTTGCTAAATTTGGACGTCGTGATAAACACGCCCTTTTTGGTCTGCTTATCCGAAATCGCGCCGACGAACTTTTGAATTTCAGGGCGTGAAACTGCGCCTTGCCAGCTTTTAGCCTGCACGTAAATTTGCGACAATCCAAGCTCATCCTCGTCTATAATGCCGTCTATGCCGCCGTCCGCGCCGCTCTTGGTTAGCCTGCCTACTCCGTAGCCCATTTTTTCGAGCAAGCGCGCCACTAAATATTCAAAAAAGCTCGGATCCTTTTGCGAAATTTCGTCTAAAATTTTAGATTTTAAATATTCATTGAGTTCATTTGCAGCTCGCTCTATGACTTCAATTGGAGTATAATTTAATTCTTCCTTGTTATTTAATATATCTAATTGGTCTTTTTGCGATACATTTCTAATGCTTTTATTGTTAAATATTTCATGTTTCCATTTTTCAAATTCTTGGTGCACATTGTTACTTAAAAACAACTTCTTACCGTATTCGGTAATTTCATAAACAC
>CAJPSJ010000153.1 GCA_905373295.1 uncultured Campylobacter sp.
AATTTAAAACCTTTTAGAATTTTGAAATTCTTAAAATTCAAAGGCGAAGTCTGCTTGCAAGTTCGCCCGCAGTCGCATAAATTTAAAATTTCAAATGCCGCGCAGTGTTCTAGCCGCACACTAAATTTAATATCACGCGCTGATTGGCTTACGTTTTGCCGCACGGCGCACCGTAACGGCGCTGCGAAAATAAGTAGCCAAAGACACCAAGTGCGCTTTGAAATTTTAAAATTTCAAAACCAAAGTTCCGCCCCATCGCGCAGCTTTGCGCGCCGTTCGTACCGCCTAGCGATCAAGCTCTTTTAAAATTTCTGTCCGCGCCGCCTCGCGATCAAACTCCCCTTTAAAATTTTATGACGCCTTTCGCCCTCGACCAATCCGCTAAATACAAAGGCAAGACAAGATCGAAAACCGCCGATCGCGCAATGCTCGCAATCAAGATCACTAATCGCGCGATACTTACGACCGAGCGCCGCGCCTACCTCGCAAAGCCGCCTTTTTTCGGACCGCCCTTGCCGTGGCAGTCTTTGTATTTTTTGCCGCTGCCGCAAGGGCAAGGATCGTTGCGCTTAGGCTTTTTATCGCCGAACTCATCAGGGTCCTTTAGCTGCGCTTCATTCGTGCTTGCGGCGGCGAGTTCTTTGGCGTTTGAGCTCTCCATGCGCTCCTGCATCGCGCGCTGCTCGGCTTCGATCTCTTCCCTAGATTTAAACTGGATCGAATGCAGCAAGCGGATGCTATCGGATTTGAGGCGCATTACAAGCTCCATAAAGAGATTGTAGCTCTCCTTTTTATACTCCGTAAGCGGGTCTTTGTGGTTGTAGCCGCGAAGTCCGATGCCTGCCTTTAGGATATCCATCTGATACAGATGCTCTCGCCAGTCGCGATCGACGATCTGCAGATAAAGCATCTTTTCGATACTTTTGCGCTGCTGCGGATCGATCGGCGCCATCTTGTTTTCATACGAAACAGCAAGCGCGCCGATGATCTTTTCTTTTAGCTCTTTGAAATCATCAACCTTCTCAAGCTCGCTGTTTTCGAGTACCTCGCCCGTTTCTTGAGCGATTTTAGCGACGATCGGGAATTTATCGACCTCTTTGATATTTACGCCGTCGAAAATTTCAAGCTCCTCAAGCACGCTAGAGATATATTCCTCGCGATTTTGGATGATTTTATCTTTCAGATCGTAGTCGGGGTCTAAAAGCTCGTTGCGATATTTATAGATCGTCTTGCGCTGCTCGTTTGCGACGTCGTCGTATTCTAGGATATTTTTACGCGCTTCAAAGTGCAAGCTCTCGACCTTTTTCTGTGCATTTTCTACGGCGCGCGAAACCATGCCTGATTCGATATGCTCGCCATCTTTTAGCCCCAAGCGATCCATGATATTTTTGATCTTGTCGCTACCAAAAATTCTAAGCAGATTATCCTCCAAGCTTAAGAAAAACCTACTCTCGCCCGGATCACCTTGGCGCCCGCTTCGTCCGCGTAGCTGGTTATCAATGCGGCGGCTTTCGTGGCGCTCGGTACCTAAAATATACAGCCCACCCAAAGCGCGCACTTCGTCGTCTATGCGGATATCCACGCCGCGTCCCGCCATATTCGTAGCGATCGTTACGGCGCCCTTTACGCCCGCGTCTTTGATGATCTGCGCTTCGCGCTCGTGATTTTTGGCGTTTAGCACGGAGTGCGCGATGTTTTCTCTAACCAAAAGCTCATGCAGCTTCTCGCTTTTTTCGATCGACGCCGTGCCCACGAGCACGGGCTGACCTTTAGAATTTAGCCGCTTGATCTCACCAATGACGGCGTCAAATTTCTCGCGCTCGGTTTTGTAGATAAGATCGTTTTGATCCTTTCTGATGACCGGCACGTTCGTGGGGATAGAGACCACTTCGAGTTTGTAAATTTGAGAAAATTCTGTCGCTTCCGTCTGCGCCGTACCCGTCATACCGGCGAGTTTTTCGTAAAGACGGAAGTAGTTTTGAAAGGTAATGTCGGCAAGGGTTTGGCTCTCCTCCTGGATTTGCACGCCCTCTTTAGCTTCAAGAGCCTGATGGAGCCCTTCGCTGAATCTGCGACCCTCGCTAAGACGACCCGTAAATTCATCCACGATTATGACCTGCCCGTCGCGCACGACGTAGTGCACATCCTTTTCAAATAGATAATTTGCTTTAAGCGCTTGATCAAGGTAGTGGCTAAGCACGGCGTTTTCGAGGCTATAGAGGTTATCGACGCCAAAAAGCTTCTCGGCTTTTGAAATTCCTGCCTCCGTGATCAAAACGGCGCGGTTTTTCTCATCTACGGTAAAATCACCCGTCGCCTTGCCTTTCGGATCGGCTGGCGCCTCGCCGCGGATCATTTGGCGAGCTACTTCATTTGCCTTGATGTAGCCATCTAGAGTGCGATTCGTAGGACCTGAGATGATAAGTGGCGTTCGCGCTTCGTCGATCAAAATACTATCGACCTCGTCGACGATTACGAAATGATGCCCACGCTGCACCTTTTCATCCGCGCTAAATTTCATATTATCGCGCAGGTAGTCAAAGCCGAACTCGTTGTTTGTGCCATAAGTGATGTCGCACGCGTACGCAGCCTTGCGCTTAGCGTCGTCATATTCGCCACCTACGATTACACCGGTACTAAGCCCTAAAAATTCATATAGCTCGCCCATCTGCGCAGCATCGCGCTTAGCTAGGTAGTCGTTTACGGTCACGACGTGAACGCCCTTGCCCTCCATCGCATTTAGCACTACTGCCAAGGTCGCTACGAGGGTCTTTCCTTCGCCCGTTTTCATCTCGGCAATCGCGCCGTCGTTTAGCACCAAACCGCCTATTAGCTGAACGTCGAAGTGGCGCATATTTAGCACTCTTTTGCCCGCCTCTCGCACGATAGCAAACACTTCATTAAGCACGTCATCCGTGCTCTTTTCGCGCGCGCGAACTTGCGCTCTTAACGCTTCAAATTCCGCCTTAAGCGCCGCATCGTCCATCGACGCGTAGTTTTCTTCAAGCGCACTGATCTGCGCTGCGCGCTTGGCGTATTGTTTGACGATCCTATCGTTTTTAGTACCAAAAATCCCGTGGATGACCTTTTTAAACATCTCAAACCTTAGTTTTAAAATTTTAACCGCGCATATTAACATATTTTTAGTTTCTATTTAATTAAATCCTAGAAAAACGGCTATAATACGCGCAAATTTCCAAAAATAAAGGCAAAATTTATGAAAAAAACTCTTATTTCTTTAGCGGCAAGCTGCATTTTTGCATTCGCAAGCGGGATAGAATTCAACACTCTGAGCGCAAATTTTTCGCAAACCGTGCAGAGCGACGATGCAAAAATCAGCTACGGCGGCGATTTTAGCGCCACAAAAGAGCACGCCGTGTGGCATTACAAGACCCCTGCGATAAAAAATATATTTTTTAGCTTCACAAAGGTCGTCGTAATCGAGCCTGAACTCGAGCAGGCTATCATCACGAATATCAAAGAAACGCCAAATTTAACCGCGATCCTAGCGAACGCAAAGCCAAATAAAAACGGCGTTTATGAGGCGAGCTTCGACGATGTGAAATATCTCATCGAGCTAAAGGGCGATTTGCCGAGCAAGATCAGCTATACCGATAAAATGGACAATAAGGTCGTCATAAATCTAAGCAATGTCCGCAAAAACGCGCCGGTAAACGAGGCGATCTTCAAGCCCGCAATCCCAAAAAACTACGACATCATCACGCAGTAGGCGCGCGTGAGGCTACTTTTCGTCTGTCACGGCAATATCTGCCGCTCGCCGATGGCACAGTCCGTGATGCAAAATTTCATTAATCAAAGCAGCCTAGATGCGCGCGTGAGCGTAGATTCTGCAGCGACGCACACCGACGAGATCGGCTCGCCGCCCTACTACGAAACGCAGCGCGTGCTAAAAGAGCAAAAGGTGCCGCTCGTAGCGCATCGCGCCGTGCAGGTCACGCCCGCAGACTACGAGCGCTACGATCTGATACTTTGCATGGATGATGAAAATATGCGCTCGCTGGGGCGAATTTTTCGCGGCAAGGATATGGCTAAGGTAAAATTTCTTTTGGAATTTGGAGGAAAAAATTTTACAGACTGCGATGCGCGAAATTTCAAAGGCTCAGCAAAGCAAACCGGCTTAAATTTAAAAGGCGCCGGTTCAAATTTAACCGGCTCCGAACGCCTACAAATCGCCGATCCCTACTACACGCGCGATTTTGAGCGCTGTTACGCAGATATCAAGCGCGGCTGCGAAGGGCTCTTGCGATACATTAAAAATTCAGACGGAATTTGCTAAAATCCGCGATTAAATTTTAGCGCCATTAAAGAGGCGCGGTTTAAAGCGATAATTCTAAGGAAAAATATGTTTAGGCTTTTGATCGTTCCATATCTGATAATTGAGGCATTTACGACCTATTATTTCGTAAGCGCAAACGGCTTCGCGGCGTATACGGTGGAGATCGTCATAAGCGCGATTTTAGGCGGTTACGTCGTAGCAAACCGCTCGTGGATGGGCTTTTTTAATCTAATGAAAATCTCGCCGAAAGAAATTTTAAGCGGCGTGGGCTTCGTCGTAGGCGGCGTTTTTCTCATTGCACCTGGCATTTTCGGCGATATTTTGGGCGTTTGCGTAATCACTGCGTCGTTTTACTGCGTCACCAGCGACGTGCCTAAATTTAAAGCTAGCAGCGAAAATTCCGAAAAAAGAGAGCGAAAATTTTGGCGACGTAGCCGCGCAAGCGATGACGTAATCGACGTTGAGGTGATCGAAGAGAACGAAATCGAGATCCGAAAGAGCATAGGAGAGGAAAAATGAAAAATTTGATCATCGCTACGCGCGGCAGCGTACTTGCTCTGTGGCAGAGCAAACACATCGCATCGCTGCTTAACGCCCGCGGCATCCAAGCGCAG
>CAJPSJ010000154.1 GCA_905373295.1 uncultured Campylobacter sp.
GTCCGGTTAAATTCTATCCGCGGAAGAAATTTAAAATTTGATCCCGCTTCGGCCGGTTTTACCGTGCGCAATCGCGCCTCATGCGACCTTGCAGCGCTATATTCCGCTCCGCGCGTCAGAAATATCGAAAAAAAAGTTGCTTTAAATTTTGCGGCTCTTGTGCTAAATTTGAAGTCCGCGCAAATTCTAAGCTGCGCCGAAAACAGGGCTTTAAATTCCACGAAATTCTCCAAAACAGATTCTTGCGAAAATTCCACAAAGAATTTCAAGCGAAATTTTATATTAAATTTTACGGAAAATTCCATTCATAGCGGCACAAATAGCGCAAGTTTGCCGAGCCGCGCAAGCGCCGTAAACGATCCAAATTTAAGCCTCGCAAAAAGCCTAGCCGCAGCTTATACGCAACGTTCCGAGAAAAATTTTACCAAGGTCATTGCGAACGATCCATGCTCCGCCAGCATGCCGCAGGGCTTTAGCTGTGGTTCCGCGCTAAGTCCCGGCGCTTCGCAAAATTCTAATACTACGCAGAATTTTAACTCCGCAAAAAATTTAAATTCTACGCAAAGCTCGAATTCCGCGCAGAGTTTCGGGCAAAATTCCAATTCCGCGCAAAGTCGCGCGCAAAACCCCGTTCCGCCTAGCAGGCTGTGGGATCTGGGGTTGCTTTTCGTGGCGATCGTTTGGGGCTGTACTTTCGTGCCGGTTCAGCGCGCGCTGCATAGCGGTGACGTTTTTAGCTTTTTGTTTTGGCGCTTTTTGGCGGCGAGCATTTTTACATACCTCGCCTGCCTGCGCTTCGGCGTCAAATTTGATCGCGGCACGATAGGGCGGGGCGTGTTTTGCGGGCTGATGCTATTTTGCGATTTTTCGTGCCAAACCATAGCGCTTGATTATGCGCTATCATCGACGGTGGCGTTTATTTTGGGGCTTAACGTCGTCATCGTGCCCTTTTTAATGCTCGCGTTTTTCAGTAAAAAGGTCGGTGCGAGCGCCTTTGGCGGCGCGGTCGTGGCGCTTTTAGGGCTGTATTTTTTAAGCGGAGCAAGCGGCGCGGTGGGATTTGGCATAGGCGAGCGGCTGACGCTAGTTTCGGCGTTTGCATACGCGCTTCATATCGTATTTACGGGCGTCTGTGCGCGCAAAAGCAACCTCTACGGCTTTGTGATCGTGCAGTTTATCTGCGTCTGCGTCTGCGCGCTGATCGCGGCAGTTTTCGCTCCGCACGCCGAATTTGAAGGCGAGATAAAGGTACTTGGGAATTTGATCTTTTCGCCGGGTTTCGATTTTGTTTTCGCGCTGGTTTTAACCTCGATCTTTGCCACCGTCGCGGCGTTTGTGATCCAAACAATGGCGCAAAACCGCGGCGTAAGCGAGATAAAGACGGTGCTTATTTTCGCGCTAGAGCCCGTAAGCGCGGGTATTATGGGGTATGCTTTCGGCGAAAAGCTAAGCACGCTTCAAATTTTAGGCGCGGCGTTGATACTAGCAGGCATCCTGCTTAGCGAGCTGGGTGGGCTTTTAGGCGCGAAGTTTGCTAAAGATCGAGCTTGCGAAAAAGCAGACCGAGGCGACTAGGATTATCGAAGCGCCGCTGGTTAGATTGAGCTTAAAGCTCAAAACAAGCCCCGCCGCGCAGAAAAGCGCCGATAGCGCGCAGCTTATCGCCATCATCGAGCCTAGGTTTTTTGAAATTTTTTCGGCGATGAAGGGCGGGATCGTCATCAGCGAGATTACTAAGATTAGCCCCACGATCTGAATCGACGCGACCACCGCGAGGCTCGCCATCACTACGAGGACGTAGTAAAAGACGCTCGTATTTACTCCGCGCAGCAGGGCGAATTCCTTATCGAAGCTGATCGCTAAAAACTGCCTATAAAAGCATGCCGTAAGCGCCGCAAATGCCGTGCCGCAAATGCCGATGAAGATTAAATTTTCGTGATTTATCGCTAAGATCGAGCCGAATAAAAAGCTCATCAGATCGGATTTGTACCCAGGCGTAAGATCGGCGAAAATTATCCCCAGTGCCATTCCAAACGCCCATATCGCGCCGATTACGGCGTCGAAGCGTTCGGTGTTTCGCAGCGTGACGTAGGCGATGAGCAGCCCCAAAAATAGCGCAAATACGCTAGCCCCCAGCACGGGCGAGATGCCTAAAAATAGCGCGATGCCGATGCCGCCGTATGCGCCGTGTGCGATGCCGCCTGCTATGAAGCTCATGCGATTTATCACGACTAGCGAGCCCACGACGCCGCAGACTATGCTGACTAAAAGCCCGCCGAGCAAGGCATTTCGCATGAAATCATAAGATAGAATTTCAGCCATTTTCGCCCTCCTTGCAGCAGCATTCGTTAAGCGCGAGATCGACGGCGCAAAAGTGCCCGTGCTCGCGTCGCAGGTGATCTAAAAATTCCGCCCTGCCTCCCGGATCGATCTCGTGGGTGTGCGCCGAGCCGTTTGCGACGTAAAGCGCGCGGTTCGCGTAGTTTAGCGCAAGCTGCACGTCGTGGCTGATTAGAATTATGCCGCAGCCGCTCTCGTTTAGGGATTTTAAAAGTTCGTAAATTTGAACCTGCCCCATCGTGTCGATGCTCGCTAGCGGCTCATCAAGAAGTAAAATTTTAGCCTTCGCGCACAGCGCCCGCGCGATGTAAACGCGCTGTCTTTGTCCGCCGCTAAGCTCGCTGATACGGCAGTCTGCTAGGTCTTGCATGCCTACGCGCCCTAAGGCTTGCATGGCTTGCTCGCGCTCGGATTTGGAGTAGAAGCCTAAAATTTTCTTATCTATCAGCCCCATCAAAACGACTTCGAGCACGCTTATGGGAAAGCTTTTGTTTATCGCGATGAACTGCGGCACGTAGCCCATTTGCGCTCTGGCAAGCGCGGGCGATCTGCCTAAAATTTCGATCGTGCCCGAGCTTGGTCGTAGCAGCCCCAAAAGCAGCTTCAAAAGGGTGCTTTTGCCGCCGCCGTTGGGCCCGAAAATCGCTAAAAAATCGCGCAGCTCGTAGCTTAAGTTTATATCTTTTAAAATTTCGCGTTTTTCGTAAGCAAAGTTTAAATTTCTTATCGTCACGTCCGCCATGAACGCCCTTTCGCCTAGATTTTGAAAGTATTTATTATAGCCCAAATTCGGAAAAATTGCCAAATTTTGCTATTATTACAAAAAATTTAAAGGCGAGCGGTGGAGAGAATCGGCGAAAAATCAGATGAAAATAGCTGGGATAAAAAGTCCGAAAGTTACGCTAAATTTAGCGGCGAGCTAGGGGATTTCGGCAAGCGGGTGTTTGAGATACTGCGCGGTTGGGGCGTGAGCTTTGCGGGCAAAAGCGTGCTCGACGTGGGCGCCGGCACGGGAGTTTACTCGCTGTATCTCGCGTCGCTGGGCGCAAAGG
Source organism: uncultured Campylobacter sp. (assembly GCA_905373295.1). GTDB lineage: Bacteria > Campylobacterota > Campylobacteria > Campylobacterales > Campylobacteraceae > Campylobacter_B. The sequence continues at coordinate 3,393 of CAJPSJ010000154.1, forward strand.
TCACGGCGATCGATAGCTCGGAGGGGATGCTGCGCAAGCTAAGGCGCAGCGCGCAGGAGTTTGACATTCCTTTGCAAAACGTATTAAATTTAAGCTTTGCGGAGTTTTGCGAGCAGCTGAGCCGCGATGGTTTTGCAGACGCGGCGGGCGAAAATTTTAAAATTTATCCGAGATCGCAAAGTAAAATTTCAAACTCGCAAGCTCGAGAAAGTGCCACACAGGCTTTAAATTTAAAAGACGCTATGAGCAAAAACCGCGAGAGCGAAAATTTTAAAATTCCCGCAGTTTTTGACATCGCGTTTCTTACGATGAGCCCCGCGCTAAAAAGCACGGAGGATTTTGAAGCGTTTTTGGCTTTGGGTGAGCGAAAAATTTATCTAAACTGGGCGAGCGAGCGCAATTCGTCGATGCTAGCGCCGCTTTTTGAGCGCTTCGGCACAGGAGCTAAAAGACTTGCTACCGCCGCCGAAAAGTTCGAGGCGCTGCTCGGGGCGCGCGACGTCAAATTTAAAAGCGAAATTTTAACCGAGAGGCGCGAGCAAAAACGCAGCCTGCAAGAAGCGGTGCAAAACGCCGCGTGGCACCTGCATATGGACGGCGCGGAGGCTAGCAAGCGCGAGATCGAGGAGATTTTGAAAAAGCGGGCTAAAGGCGGGATGATAAGCGATGAGATCGAAGCGAGCTTTAAACTGTTTTATATTTAGCCTGGCGCCGCTTTTGGGGCTTTGCGGCAATCTTTTCTCGCCGCTTGAGATGCCTAAATATGACCCGCAAAAGGCGCGGCTGGGCGCAAAAATTTTTACCGATGTAAGATTTAGCCGCAAAGGTCGCTCCTGCGAGAGTTGCCATAACTTCTATCTAAACGACTCAGGCGCTTCAGTGCGCGACGGACACGTGCCTACGCTAATAAATTCTTATTACTTTGATCGCTACTTGGGCGATTATAATTTCGCGGGCTTTGAAGCTCGGATCGCGGCGTCGGTTTTTAGTGAGAATGAACTGGACGCGAGCGAAGATAGAATTTTAGAGCTTATCAGGAAGAATTTAGCCTACAAGCAGGCTTTTGAAAGTGCTTACGGCGAGGTGAATACGGCGAACTTCATTGATGCGCTAAAGGAATTTTTAAAGTCCAAAACGGCGGTAAATTCCAAATTTGACCGATTTTTGCGCGGCGAGGTTAAGCTAAATGATGCCGAATATAACGGATATGTGCTTTTTGTGCGGCTGTGTTCGGCATGTCATAACGGCGTTAGCCTAGGCACCGGCAGCTTTACTAAAATTCGCCCGAGCGCAGAAGAGGAGGATGTGCCTAGGCATAGGCTCACTTCCGACGGATTTGAGCTGCGCCGCGTGCCTAGCTTGCGCAATATCACGCAAACCGCGCCTTACGTAAACGGGCAGACGGATTTGCGTCTTGCGGTGCGGCA
>CAJPSJ010000155.1 GCA_905373295.1 uncultured Campylobacter sp.
AATTTTCTACTGTAAATATAGAAACAGGTAAAGAGTCTTGGACACCATTTATTCATGTGGGTTATGATATTAGAATGGGTAAAGATGGGGAGAGCATCATAATAAATGATGAATGCACGCTGCCTAGCGTCGATCCTGAATACCTAATCTATGACGGTAAAAGAATGCCTATTAATTCATATTATCAAGTGGGCGAAGTAAACGGCAAACTAGTCAAATTATCTAAGCAGATAGATAAAAATTCCAATCTTTACGTGATATTTTTACCGGATTACCAAAGAATTTTAATCTTAGATAAAAAGGTCTTTGAATCAGCCTTTATCCAGCTTTTTGTACTGGAAAACTATGATAAAGATCTGTTTGAGCCCGTTTATTTAAGTAATTCTGCGCGGATTTACAAGCTATTAAGATAAAACATATATTCAAAGGAATACCGCGTAGATTCTTATTACGCTATACTTCTACAAAGCGTATGTTACTAAGCGATAAAATTTATAATGCAAGCTATATGCTGAGATTTAGAATTTATACTAGTTATAAATAAATTACGAAAATACTTCAAAATTTTGTCACTAAAAATCGTAAATGTTATGTATTTACTTTAAATTTAGCCTAGGTTTCGAAGCGTGTCGCTATCATTAAGATGAAATTTCACCAAAAGGAGTAAATATGAGAAATTTAGTTGCAAAAGTGGCGCTTCTTAGTTCTTTAGCTGCAGTAAGCGCGATGGCGGAGGGGCTTTTCATAGGCGGCGAAGGCGGATACAATTTCAAAAACCAAGCTGCAGGTTTTGATGACGGACAGCCGCAAATCGGCGTTAAAGCCGGATATGACTTCGGCACGTTTAGAGCTTACGGCGGGTATTTTTACGGATTTAAGGGCGAGGATTCCAGCTCGAATGCCAATTCGAAAAGAAAGGTTAAATGGAGCACGCACGATTTCGTAGCCGGTGCGGATTTTACGCCGGAGCTTTTCGGTAGATTTAAGCTTGTCCTAGGCGCTTACGCTGGGCTTTCGGTGCTAGATACTGAAGTTAAAATAGACTATAGCAATGGCGGCTGGGTTAGAGCGGACGATACGCTGGGTGGCTTCATTTTGGGCGGCAAGATAGGTACCGCGTATGAGTTTGGCTCCAATAGCGAGATTGAAATGGGCTTTAAAGCAAGCAAAGCGTGGTATAAAGACGGCGATTATATCGAAGATAACGACGGTAAAAAATACGGCGTTTACGCAGGATATAATTATAAATTTTAATAATTTTCATATTTTGAGGCATTGCACTGCTTTCATAGAGCCTTGATGCTCAGTAGCTTTGCAGAGTGTCAGGTAAGGCTAGCTTCGTCGCAAGGCTTTACTAAGTTTTAGTAGAATTTTGCGACGAGGTTTAAATTATGATGAATTTAACGCCTTTAAATTCAATCCTAAAATTTTAACTTACGGAATTCCGTCGATAAAATTTCATCTCGAGCTTTATCGGCGAAATTCCACTCCTGTGCTTTTGGATAAAATTTCGTTCATTTTAGAGATTAGGTTAAAATTTTAATGACGTCAAAAGAAATTTTAGATAAAATCAACACTTTCATACCAAAATTTTACTCAAAGGATAGAGATGAAGAGTTACGTTACGGGCTTTCCACGTATCGGAGAGCAGCGCGAGTTAAAGAAGGCTTTAGAGAGCTATTGGGCGGGTAAGTGCGATTATGACGCGCTAGAGCGAGTTGCTGCAGAGCTAAAAGATCGCCACATCAAATATCAGCTGGATGCTTGGAGCGGCCTAATTAGCGTAAACGACTTTTCATACTACGATCTGATGCTCGATACCAGCGTGCTTTTCGGCGTGATCCCGCAGCGCTTTGCGGCTCTTTCGGCGCATGAGCAGTATTTTGCGATGGCGCGCGGCAGTAAAGACGCAGTCGCGATGGAGATGACGAAGTGGTTTAACACAAACTACCACTATATCGTGCCCGAGATCTCGGCGTATACGGAATTTAGCCTAAATCCTAGTAAAATTTTAAGCGAGTACAAAGCCGCGAAAAATAACGATTTTAAGGATTCCTGCGCGCTAAAGATAAATTTAATCGGACCTATTACTTACTTGGCGCTTAGCAAATCAAGCGACAAAAGCGATCCGCTCGTGCACTTAGACGCCCTTATCGCGAAATATGAGGAGCTGCTAAAGCTTCTTAGCGAGCTTGATAGCGAGGTTGTGGTTCAGATTGACGAGCCGATTTTCGTAACGGATCGCGCGGCTGAGCTAGCGCCGAAGATCGCACCTGTTTATCAGCGCCTAAGCAAGGCTGCAAGCAACGTAAAAATTATCTTTATGACCTATTTTGAGCATGCGACTGAAGCTGTGCGCGAGATAGTAAAGACCGATGTTTGGGCGATCGGGCTTGATTTCGTTTACGCAAGCGAAGAGAATATCAAAAAAGAGCTTCAAGCTTTAAAAGACGCTAAGACTGTACTTTTCGCAGGCGTGATCGACGGGCGCAATATCTGGAAGAGCGACATCGACAAAAAGCTAGCTCAGCTCAAAGCCATCGAAGCCTACGTGCCTAAGGAGCGCATCTATGTGGGCACCTCCTGCTCGCTTTTGCATGTGCCTTTTACGCTAAAATACGAGGACAAGCTAAGCTCCGAGATCAGATCCTGGCTAAGTTTCGCAGTCGAAAAACTAAGCGAAATTTCGATTTTAACCCATCTTTTCTTTGAAATTCCGATGTGCGAACACGGCATGAAAGCTTACGAAGAAAATCAAAAATCCGCCAAAACTCGCGCTAGCTCGCCTCTAATTCACGATGAGCGAGTGCAAAGCCGTGCCGCAAATTTAAATAAATTCGAGCGCGCCGATCGATACGAGGATCGCATCAAGGTACAGAAAAAGGAGCTAGGCTATGGAATTTTACCTACCACTACGATTGGCTCCTTCCCGCAGACTGCCGAGCTTCGCCAGGTTCGCAACGCCTATAAAAAGGGCTTAATTGGCCGCGAAGCCTACGAGCGCGACATCAAAGCCTACATCGACGACTGCGTCAAATTTCAAGATGAGATCGGCCTGGATGTGCTAGTTCACGGCGAGCCGGAGCGCAACGATATGGTCGAGTATTTCGGCGAGCAGATGAGCGGATACGCGTTTAGCGCCAACGGCTGGGTGCAGAGCTACGGCAGCCGCTGTGTGAAACCGCCACTACTTTTCGGCGACGTGAGCCGCCCAAAACCAATGACCGTGGAGTGGATCAAATACGCTCAAAGCCGTACTAAAAAGATTATGAAGGGCATGCTAACGGGACCTGTTACGATGATGAACTGGAGCTTTGTGCGCGACGATAAGCCTCGCGAGCAGATAGTAAAGCAGCTCGCACTTGCGATTTTTGATGAAATTTCGGATCTGCAAGACGCGGGTATCAAGATCGTTCAGGTGGACGAAGCTGCGTTTAAAGAGGGCTATCCGCTTAGATCTGAAAACATCCCTGCATACGAAAAATTTGCCGTTAGTGCCTTTAAACTCGCCGTCAGTGCCGCAAGCGCTCATACGCAGATTCATACGCATATGTGCTATTCGGAGTTCAACGACATAATCAAAACGATAGAGGCGATGGATGCCGACGTCATCAGCATCGAGACCGCTCGCAGTGGTAACGAGCTGCTTCGAGTTTTCAAATCGGTCGGTTATAAACAAGAGGTCGGTCCGGGCGTTTACGACATCCATAGCCCGCGAATTCCTAGTGTGCAGGAGCTCGTAAGCCAGATCCGCGCGCTACTTGAGGTGCTTCCGAAAGAGCAGCTGTGGATCAACCCGGACTGCGGTCTAAAAACCCGCAAATGGGAGGAAGTTCGCCCTAGCCTAAAAAATATGGTCGAAGCGGTAAAGATTATCCGCACAGAAGCATAAATTTAGCGTGAAAAAAACTTTGCTTCCGGGCAAAATTCCACCCGGCAGCCCTATTTCGCGATAGAATTATGCAGAGCGTTTATTTCGAATATAGACCGTTAAAACATCTGGGCGAAATTTTACTTCGAACGAGTATTAAAGGGCGGTGAGAGATTTCTACGCGTCTGCTTGGCAAGCATATTTGATAGCTGCTAAACGAATGCGGCGGTATGAAATTTCGCGCGAGATTTACGACTTTTGCAGTTGGGTGGGCGCGAGATTTTTTTAAAATGCGGCGTAAAATTTCATCTCGACTGCTAGCTTAGAATTTCATCGCAACTGCCTGCTTGCTTGAGACGCAGAGCGTAAATTTTATCGCGATTGCCCTAAAGGCAGGTTGAGGCAAGCGATAAAATTTTAAAATTTTCGCAAATCAGTTCTTGCGCGCACAAACCTCGCCAGCCGAATAAAAAACTCTGAAATTTGCAATTTTACGCGGTGTTTTATGAACTGCGCCGCTAAATTAGAATTGCAAAACGCGAGCCAAAGCCGGTATAGTTGCACTAGAAATTTTAAATTGCAATTAAAATTTACATTATCTCGTTAGAATGGCTGGATTGCGAAGCAAGATTCGGCTCTGCTAGGTTAAATTTCAGCCAAGTCAAAATCTATGTAGCCGCATTAAATTTACGACTAATTTCGCCTGGCTAGCCTGAAGTTGCGTCGCGTTAAATTCGAGTTAGAGCCAAAATTTTACGACGCGGAACTCATTGATTTTAACTTGTGTTTTTTGTAAGAAAGAACGAGCGAGGCTAGCGCAAGGCGCGTTTGCGTTGATACAAAATTTTAAAAGGGGCTTTATGGCGGCGCAGGTCTGCAATTTGCAGTAAAAAT
>CAJPSJ010000156.1 GCA_905373295.1 uncultured Campylobacter sp.
CTGCTAAGTTTCGAAGGTGCGGTAATTATCGTAAGCCACGACCGCTATTTTATCGATAAGATCACGAATGAGCTTTGGGTTTTTGAAAAAAACGGCGTCATCGATCAAATTCAAATGCCCTATTCGCAGTATCTGGAGTTTGAAGACGAGATGGCGGAGATTGATCAGATCGAGGCCGACGCTGGCACGAGCGCGAGCGCGGAGGAAGGCGGCCGCGAAAACAAAAAGGAAAAAACGAGCGCCGCGAAGCTTAGCTACAAGCAGAATAAAATTTTAGAAGAATATCCCGCTAAGATCGAGGCTATCGAGGCGCGCATAAAGGAGCTAAACCACGCGCTTTCGACGCCTGAAATTTATCAAAAGCTCGGGATGCAGGGGCTTTTTGAAGAACTTGAAGAAAAAAGAGGAACGTTAAATAACATGGAAAATGAATATTACGAAGTGCTTTCGCTCGCCGAGAGCCTAAAGTAGGCGCGATGGTTTGGTTTTTGATCTTTTTATACGCGCTTTACACGATTTATAAAATTTCGCTCGATCTGCTCGAGCTAAGTTTCATCCGCGCTAAGCTAAAGGAGCCTGCGGTGGTGCTTAGCGAGGAGGATTATCGCAAGGCGGGCGAGGTCGGTGCGGTAAATTTAAAATTTAATATATTTTCGCACTGCTTTTCGTTTGCGGTGGCGCTTGTTTGGATACTTGCGGGCGCGGGCGCGTTACAGCGCGCGATATATGATCTAGCGGGCGATGGAATTTTGGCGGGGAGCTGCTTTGTAACGGCGTTTTTAATCATCGGCGGCGCGGCGGCGTTTCCGCTTGAGATTTACAAAACCTTCGTCAAAGACAGACGCCTAGGCTTTTCCACGATCACGCCCGCCGTTTTCGTAAAAGACTCGCTAAAATCGCTCGTACTTACGCTAATTTTTGGCTTTGCGGTAGCCTCTGCGCTCGTTTTTTGCGTAAATAGCCTGGGCGCGCACTGGTGGGTATGGGGCTTTTTGCTAAGCTTCGGCGTAGTTTTGCTGATAAATCTGATCTATCCGACCGTTATCGCGCCGCTGTTTAATAAGATGCAGCCGCTAGAGCACGGCGAGCTAAAAGAGCGCATAGAGGGGCTTTTGCAGCGCTGCGGCTTTAAAAGTAGCGGCGTTTTTACGATCGACGCGAGCAAGCGCGATAAGCGCCTAAACGCCTATTTCGGCGGCTTCGGCGCGACGAAAAAGGTCGTGCTTTTCGACACGCTCATAGAGAAGCTGAGCGAGGATGAAATTTTAGCCGTTTTAGGGCACGAGCTCGGGCATTTCAAACACGGCGATATTTTGAAAAATTTAGTGCTTAGCTTCGTGCTTTTGGGCGCGACGTTCGCGGTATTCGAAAACCTTCCTACAGGCGTATTCGGCGCGCTGGGACTTAACGCGGACGGCGGCGCGACGCTAGTTTTTATGATTTTGTTTGCGCCGATTTTGCATGCGTTTTTTGAGCCGGTGATCTCCAAGTTTAGCCGCATGCACGAATTTAGCGCGGACCGGCATGGTGCCAGCATGCAGGATAAAGAGAGCATGATCGGCGCGCTAAAGAAGCTGGGCAGCGAAAACAAGGCGTTTCCGCTCGCTCATAAAATTTACGCCGCGGTGTATCATTCGCACCCGAGCCTGTACGAGCGCATAAGAGAGCTTGATGAGGATCGCTGAGGCGCTAAGATGGGGGCTGAAGCAGTGCGGCTCAAAATACGTCGCGCGCGAAATTTTAAAGCTTTGCGAGCGACTTAGCAGCGAAGAACTCGTGCTAAGATGCTCGGAAGAGCTCGCGCATGAAGCGGAATTTCGCGCCAAGATCGTTGAATTTAAAGACGGCCGCCCGCTTGAATACATCACGCAAAGCTGCGAGTTCATGGGCTTTAAATTTTACGTTGACGAGCGGGTGCTGATACCGCGCTGCGAGACCGAAATTTTAGTAAAAAAAGCTCTTGCTTTGGCACAGAGCTTGGGCGAGCCGCGCATTTTCGAGATCGGCACGGGCAGCGGCATAATCGCTATCTGCTTAAAAAAGCTACTTCCCGCTTGCCGTATCACAGCTAGCGACATCAGCGCGGATGCGCTTGAGGTGGCGCGCGCAAACGCCGCAAGTTTAGGCGCGGACGTCGAGTTCGTACACTGCGCCTACGCAGATGAGATCGCGGGCGAGTTTGATCTCATCGTCTCAAATCCGCCCTACATCGCAAACTCCTACGCATTGGACGCGCGCGTGCTGCAAGAGCCGAAACAGGCGCTGTTTGGCGGCGAGCGGGGGGATGAAATTTTAAAACGCATCGTGCTGATCGCCGCACGGCGCGCAAAATTTTTAGCTTGCGAGATGGGCTACGATCAAAAGCAGAGCTTGTCGGCGTTTTTGCGCGAGCAGGGCTTTAGCGCGGAATTTTACGAGGATTTGGCGCAATTTGATCGCGGATTCATCGCGCGAAATTTAAACAGATCGTAGGCGTGCCGTGCAAAGCTCGCAACTACGCAGGCTGCTTTATTACAAAGCGTTCGGCTACCGCTATGTAGGCGCCGAAATTTTAAGCGGCGGCGCGCGATTTTTTAAGGCGCTGGATGCGCTGAAATCCGCTACCGCCGAGTGCAATCTCTGCGAGCTCGCCAAAACGCGCGCTGGAAGCGGCGAGCAAAATTTTAAAAATTTCAAAACTATCAAAAATTTTAAAGCTCCCGCGAGCATAAAACTTATGATCGTAGCTCTTGCGCCTAGCTCTAGCGAGGGTTTTGGCGGCGGCTTGGAGGCTGAGGTAGCGGCGGAGCTAGATCAAATTTGCGCGCCGGAAGAAATTTATTTTAGCTTTTTGATAAGGTGCGCGGTGCCGCAAAATAGGCGCATAAACTCGGAAATGATCTTAAAATGCGCGCCGTATCTGACCGATGAGATCAAAATTTTAAAGCCCAAAGTCGTGCTCTGCCTAGGAGAGCTCTGCTGCAAAATCGTGCTGCGAAACGGCGATCTGGCGGGCATGGATGCGCTGCACGGCTCGGTCTTTAACGAGGGCGGCATCAGCTTTGTGCCGAGCTTTGATCCCGCATTCATCGCGCAAAATCCGAGCAAGGCGGAGCTTTTCAAAGAGGATCTGCAAAGGATAAAAGAGCTGCTGTGAAGCACATTTTGGCGCTTTCTTTGCGCGCCGTTTTGATTTTTCGCGTAGCTTTTTGCACGCGCATCGTGATTTTTGTTACGGCGGGCGAGCGGACGGGGCGAATTTGACCTGCTTAAATTTCACGGACTAGCGGGATTTTAGCGGAGTAAAACACAGACTCGATCTGCGCGGGTTGAAATTTAATGGCGAGAAATTTCGTAAAGCGGCGGAGTAGGGCGAATTTAGCGCCATTGCAAAATTCTAATATTTCAAATTTTGCTTTTTATTTAGCTATTTGGGGCGTGCGAGGGGTTTATGTCGTGGCATAGCCGCTAAATTTAGACCTTCAATTTCGAGCAAATTCTATGTAGTAAAATTTTATCTCGCCTGCAAATTTTATTATTGCCCAAGAGCTTTGCGCATTCTTAGATTTTACGCCTAAGGTCGGTCTGCGCCATGTTTTCGCCGCACACGACTAGGTAAATTTGAACCCGCGAAATAAATTTATCTCAAAGATTTGAAAAATTCTAAAATTTCGGCGCTAAATTTGATTGGTCTGCCGTCTTTTACGAAGGCGATTTTTACGTCCTGTGCGTATAAAAGCTCGCTAAAATCCGCGTTTTTAATATCTTTGATCTTGTAAATTTCTTGCCGCAAAAGGGCGCTGGCGTTTTTAAGCGCGGCTAGGCTCGTGCGAATTTCAAGCGTGTCTCCGAGGTGCGCGGGGCGGAGAAATTTAGCGCAAAGCTCGCTAACTACGAAGTGTGCGTCCGCGCGCGCGAAGTCCACCCCTGCCTGCATAAGCGCCTCGCTGCGCGCCCGCTCGCAAAATTTTATGTAGTTGGCGTGATACACGATGCCCTGCGCGTCGGTGTCTTCGTAGTAAATTTTAATTTTCATCCCGCGCGTCTTTCGCTGCTGCGACATCTCTCACGGCGAGGGCGGAGAGGATTTTTGCGAAAAACAGCACCGTTTGAAACACGATGATGAGTTTCATGCACCACTCGCTAGCCGCGTGGATTTGGGCAAATTCCGGCGTCATCGTCGCTTCTACACCGATCTTCTGGGCATTTATGACGTAGTCGGTAAAGTAAAGCACGAAAAGTAGGGCAAGTATGATATTTACGAGCGTCAGCATCAAGGTCGAAAGGCGCAAGCGAAAGGATTGCGATTTGTTGTTGTTGAAATTTATCATCTCAAAAACTAGGCAGATGACCGAGACTGCGATGAGGATGCCGCCGTATTTTACGAAGATCTCGCTCATTAGCTTGCCGCTTTGAAAGTGCGATAGCACGCCCTCTCCGATAATCTGCTGCGGGAAAAATACCACCGGCGCTACGAGTGCGCCGAGCGAGAGCTCGATGCCGATAAGGGCCGCGATGATGAAGATATAAATAGAAAAAATTGCGCGCATAAAGGTCCTTTTAAATTTTAAATCGGACGTGATTATAGCGAAATCTTATAATCGTGCGCTTAAGCGTTTTGTAGGCGGGTTTTTGGCGAATGGGTGCAAGGGGTCGTGATATTACGGCATATCGCGGTATGATTAAATTTTTAAATCTTTGGATACGGTCGTTTGCGAAATTTATAAAATTTTTACAGATAGGGGGCGAAAATGAATTTGTGCCAGGTATGCTA
>CAJPSJ010000157.1 GCA_905373295.1 uncultured Campylobacter sp.
GCGCCCGCATTTACAAAGCCTGATGTTTTTGAAAATTTACCTATAGTTTCAGAGTTTTTAAAGGGTAATCACGCTAAAATGCGCAGCTTAAAAAATCAAATGGCGCTATGCAAAACGAGGTTCTTCCGCCCGGATATGTACCGAAAAATCGCCAGAAATAAAGGAAATTTATGAAAAACAAGTATATCCAAGCGTTTGAGGACGCTCAGATCACAAGCAAAAGTGTGCCTGATTTCCGTGCCGGCGACACCTTAAAGGTAGCCATCAGGATCAAAGAGGGCGATAAGAGCAGAATTCAAAATTTCGAAGGTACCTGCATTGCGCGCCGCGGAAACGGCGTCAGCGAGACCTTCATCATTCGCAAGATCGGCGCAAATAGCGTCGGCGTGGAGAGAATTTTCCCGATCTACAGCGAGAGCATCGAAAGTATCGAGGTTCTAAGAAAAGGACGCGTTCGCCGCGCGAAGCTATTTTACCTACGCGACAGACGCGGTAAAGCGGCTAAAATCAAAGAGCTTCGAAAATAATCCTTTAAATTTACGCTTCCTAATTCAAAAGGAAGCTCTTTTTATAGTGCGCGAGATTTTAAAAAATTTCGCGCAAAATTTACTCGCATTAAATCTAAAATTTTACAACTTTTCCATTAAAATTTTTAATTTTGAATTACCTAAAAATCGTCTTTTTCTATAGAAAAAGATAAAATATATCCTGATTTTATTTGCATTTAAAAATATTACTATAAAATGCAAATTTTAATTTAGAAGGCTCGCGCTAAATTTAAGAATTCGGCCGAGTAAAATTTATTCAGTAAAGAGCGAGATGTGATTTTTTTAGGTATTGACGTAGGATCAACCACTGTTAAAACGGTAGTTTTAAACGAAAGATATGAAATTTTAAGCAAGAGCTACGAGCGGCATTTGGCAAAGCCCAAAGAGCTGGTGCTGGATAAAATTTTGCAAATCCAAAAAACCTATGCGGGCGAGCAATTCAGCGTCGCCATAGCGGGTTCGGCAGGCATGGGCATCGCCAAAAATTGTAAAATTCCGTTCGTCCAAGAGGTTTTCGCTACCTCGCTCGGCGTCAAGCGGATGTTTCCAAAGACCGATGTCGTCATTGAGCTCGGCGGCGAGGATGCTAAAATTTTATTTCTCACGGGCGGACTTGAAGAGCGTATGAACGGCTCGTGCGCGGGCGGCACCGGTGCATTTATCGATCAGATGACCAACCTTTTGCATCTGGATATCACGGAGCTCGATCGTCTAAGCTTTGCAGCAAATAAAATTTACCCAATTGCCTCACGCTGTGGTGTGTTTGCTAAAAGCGACATTCAGCCGCTACTAAATCAAGGCGTTAGAAAAGAGGATATTTGCGCTAGTATCTACGCTGCGGTCGTCGAGCAGACGATCTCGGGGCTTGCGCAAGGTCGCGAGGTCAAGGGCAATATCCTGTTTCTAGGCGGCCCGCTGTTTTTCCTAAAAGGCCTTCAGAAGCGCTTTAAAGAGGTGCTAAAGCTTACCGACGAAACTGCGACCTTCCCCGATATTGCGCCTTACTTCGTGGCTTACGGCAGCGCGCTGCATGCAAAAGATACGGGGGAGGCGTTAAATTTAGAGGAGACGATCGCGCTTTTAAAAAAGGAGCCCGACAGGACCGCGCTGGAAGCCGAGCCGCCGCTTTTCAAAGACAGAGCGGAATTTGACGAGTTCACCGCTCGCCACGCCCGCGCAAGCGTGCCTAAGGTGGATATCCACACCTACAGCGGAGACGCGTATTTGGGCGTGGATTGCGGTAGCACTACGATCAAAGTCGTGCTTATGGGTGCAAACTACGAGCTGCTGTATAAATTTTACTCCTCCAATAAAGGCGATCCGGTCGATATCCTGCTGCCGCGTCTTAAGGAGCTATACGATCTTTGCGAGGGCCGCATCAAGATCAAGGGCAGCGGCGTTACCGGCTACGGCGAGGATCTCATTAAGACCGCCTTTCGCTTCGATTACGGTATCGTCGAGACGATCGCGCATTATAGCGCCGCGCGCCACTTCAATCCAAAGGTCGATTTCATCATCGACATCGGTGGGCAGGACATCAAGTGTTTCTCCATTAAAGATGGCAATATTGATTCTATCGTGCTAAATGAAGCGTGTAGCTCGGGCTGCGGCTCGTTTTTACAGACCTTTTCAAATTCTTTAGGCTACGACATCAAAGATTTTGCGAATTTAGCCCTTTTTGCGACCCATCCCGCCAAGCTTGGTAGCCGCTGCACGGTCTTTATGAACTCTTCGGTCAAGCAGGCTCAAAAGGACGGCGCTACGATCGAGGACATCAGCGCTGGACTTGCTATTAGCGTAATAAAAAATGCGATTTATAAGGTCATCCGAGTGCGAAACGCCGACGATCTTGGGCAAAATATTGTAGTGCAGGGCGGGACATTTTTAAACAACGCCGTGCTGCGTGCCTTCGAAAAAGAGCTCGGCAAGGACGTGATCCGTCTAGACATAAGCGAGCTTATGGGGGCTTATGGCGCGGCGCTTTTTGCCAAAAATAACGCAAACGAGCACACTGATATGATCAGTCGTGCAGAGCTTGAAAATTTCACTCATCGCAGCGAATTTAGCGTCTGCAAGCTCTGTACGAACAAATGCCCGCTTACGATCAGCTACTTCGGCGATACTAAATTTGTCTCGGGCAATAAATGCGAGCGCGGCGCGGGCAAGGAGATCCGCCACGACATTACGAATTTATTTGAGTTTAAAAACGAGCTTTTGAAAAAATACCGCAAGCCGCCGAAGCAGGATACGCCGCGGGTAGGAATTCCGTTTGTTTTGAATATGTTTGAGATGATCCCGTTTTGGAGCGCGTTTTTTGAAAATTTGGGTATGAGCGTCGTGCTGTCACAAAAGCCGCGAAAAGAGACGCTGTTTTTAGCAAGCCAAAGCATCCCGAGCGATACCGTCTGCTATCCGGCTAAAAGCGTGCACGGCCACATCTACGATCTGCTAAATAAGAGCGTCGATTTTATCTTCTATCCATGTATGAGCTATAGCTTGGACGAAAATATCAGCGAGAACTGCTACAACTGCCCCGTAGTCGCATACTATCCCGAACTGATACGCGCGAACGTAGGCGCGCTGGAGGAGAAAAAATTCCTCTACCCGCACGTGGATCTTAATATGCAAGATTCGTTTTGCAAAACGATGCAGGCTGAGCTCGCGAACGTCGGGTATAAATTTCATTATGACGCCGTGAAAAACGCCGTCTTGCAAGGCCTTAAGGAGCTACAAAACTATAAAAATACTGTTTTAATAAAAGGCGAGGAGACCCTAAAAGAGATACAAAACAGCGGCGCTAGCGCCATTGTGCTAGCGGGTCGTCCGTATCATATCGATAAGACGATCAACCACGGCATCGATCGCTATCTAAATTCCCTGGGCTTTATAGTGCTTAGCGAGGACGCGCTGCCGCTTAGCAGGGTGCAGACGAAAAGCCTTAATCAATGGACCTACCACGCCAGGCTTTATAGCGCGGCGCGGTTCGTCTGTAAATACCCGCGCATGCAGCTGGTGCAGCTAGTGAGCTTCGGCTGTGGGATCGATGCGATCACGGGCGACGAGGTGCGCGACATACTGCGCCAAAACGGTAAAATTTACACTCAACTTAAAATCGACGAGGTTACGAACCTAGGTGCGGTCAAGATCCGCCTGCGTAGCCTAAAAGCGACTATGATAGAGCGCGAAAGGCAAGGCGCGCAACAAGAAGCAAGAAAGGATGCGCGCTAATGTTTGCTAAATTTACGAAAGATATGAAAGCGACCCACACGATATTGATCCCCACGATGATCGATCCGCATTTTCGCTTTATGCAAGGCGTGCTGCGCGACGAGGGCTATAAGAGCGTCTTGCTCGGCGAAAATCGTCAAAATATCGTCGAGGAGGGGCTTCGCAGCGTGCATAACGACATGTGCTACCCCGCGTTGCTCGTCATCGGGCAGTTTATCGACGCGCTAAAAAGCGGCGAGTTCGACACGCACAAAGTAGCGCTTCTCATCAGCCAAACGGGCGGCGGCTGCAGAGCGAGCAACTACATAAATTTGCTTCGCAAAGCGCTTGAGGACAGCGGCTTTAGCTACGTCCCCGCAATCTCGTTAAATTTCGGCTCGCTAGACGAGAATGAATTTAGCCTCGGCAAAAAATCGCTTCTAAAGCTCTTCGCCGCGATATTTTACGGCGATTTGATGATGGGGCTGTATAATCAGTGCAAGCCCTACGAAAAGATCAAAAACCAAACGAATGAAATTTACGAACTCTGCGCTGAGCGGATCAAAAATTTGACCGATCAAAGATCGTTTTTCAATCTTAAGAAAAATTTTAAATTTATCCTCTCGCAGTTCGCTAAAATCGAGCGCGACGATAAGCCGCGAGTAAAAGTAGGCATCGTGGGCGAAATTTATCTCAAATACTCGCCCATCGGCAACAACGGCCTAAACGCCTACCTCATACGCGAAAATGCCGAGCCCGTAAATACGGGGCTGATGGACTTCGTACTTACCTGCATCTACGATGCGGTCTACGACAAGCAGCTCTACGGCAAGGGCGGCGCGGCGTATTACGGCTCGCTTGCGGTCGCTAAAGTAGTGGAATTTTTCCAGCGCATGATGATTAAGCAGATGAAGCGTTTCGGCTTTCGCGCACCGAGCCCATTTAGCGAGGTTCGCGCCGCCGCCGACGGCTACATCGGTCACGGCGTGAAG
>CAJPSJ010000158.1 GCA_905373295.1 uncultured Campylobacter sp.
TTGTCTCGGCAGTAGATCAAACCCCCAGAAAGCTCGAGTACCACCTAGCCTGCACCAGATTGCTGCAAAAAGAGCCGCCCGGAATGGATGATTTTTTAAAAAGCAAGATCGCGAGCTCGAAAAACGGCGGCTTCCTTAGAACGGACTGCTGGTTTAATCATAAGGATTTAAAGGAGTTGCTGCCACATCTAAAAAAGATCGGAAAGGTAAAATTTGCCCCGTTTAAATTAGGCGAATTATCTCCTGCGAAAGAATTGAAAGATTTTTATAATAAAATTACTGCCGATCCCAAAGTATGGGGCTTTAAGCTAGTTGATACAGCCCGTTTCGTAGAGGCTGTGATCGAGGATATAAATGAATAAAAGCGTCGCGCGGTAAATTTTAGAATTTAACCCTGGCGAAATTTTGTAAATTTAGCCCTTTGCGGTGAAATTTTATAAATTTAACTCTCAGCGCGCTTTGCTTTTTGAAATTTCATCGCTGCTTGCATTATTTAAAATTTCATCATTGCTTGCGGCGTCTTTTGCGAGCGATTTTTGAAATTCATATTTGAAATAAAACGCCCACGCAAGCGGACACAGAAAAAATAGCGCGCGGATTACGTAGAGCGATTTTAACGGTATTTGAAAATATATCCACACGCAAAAAACGTAGCTTAAAACATACGCGAGCGCGCAGATTGCGGGCAGAAACCTTCTAAGTTTGATCGCCGCGACCAAAAGATAAATGCAGATCGCGATGAGAGAGCCTGCGAAAAAATAAAACATCGTGCCTTCTTTTTGGAAGTGCTCATCCGCACCCAGATAGCCTAAAATGCACGCTGCGACGATCAAAAGAGCTAAGCCCGTTCTTAGCGGCGCAAGAGAGCGCTTTATCGCGCCGCTAAGCAGCCAATGCAAGCAGAGCGCGATAAAATAGGCATTCGCGGTAAAATCGAAAGAGATATAAAATAGCTCTCCTCCAAAATTCCCCCGATGGTATTCGCGCCCCAAAATCGCAATGCGCGTAAGATAGATCGTGCCGAATTTCGCCGCTAAAAACGCAGCCGTAAGCAGGATCGGATGCAGCAGCGCCCTGCCTGCAAGCAAATCTGCGCAAATGCGCTCCAGGAAATTTATCAATCTTTTCTCGCTAGGCTCCTTTGGAATTTTTGCCGTTTCCGGCATCTCTCGCGAGCGATTTTTGAAATTCGTATTTGAAATAAAACGTCCACGCGAGCGGACAGAGGACTATTAAAATGACGGCTACGACTTCGGCGGCTTGCGCATGAAATATTACAAATAAGGCACCTATGTAGTTAAGAACATAGGCAAAACCCCAAAATACCGCGTTTGAGCGGCCGTTTGATATTTCGGTTGCGACCGAATAGATACAAATGCAAATTAGCAAGGCAATTAAAAAGGCTTCAAGGACGCCTAGTTTTTGGTAGTTTACGTCCGAAGCAAAATAACCCAGCGCGCAGGATGCTAAGATCACCGCGAGCAGAATTTTGCGTAAAATTTTAAGTGATTGGACTTTAGATGTTGCGTAGATGATGTGTGCACAAAGTATTATAAAAAAGGCGCCTGCGACAAAATCGAAAAATATGTAATAAGCGAATTCTCCAAATATCCCCAAATCATAGCCGCTTTCTAAAATTTTTTGATCTATGATATATAGCGTGCCGAATTTCGCCGCTAAAAACGCAGCCGTAAGCAGGATCGGATGCAGCAGCGCCCTGCCTGCAAGCAAATCTGCGCAAATGCGCTTCAGGAAATTTATCAATCTTTTCACGCTAGGCTCCTTTGAAATTTCGCCTCTTGCGGCGTCTTTTGTGAAATTTTCGCCGTCTGGGTTGAGTTTAAATTTGATCTCAAATCGAGATAAATTTTAGCTTGAGAGCTTTTAAAAATCGCTTAGCGGCAAAGGCCTAAATTTGCGCGCTTGGAGCGGGTCGCGTATTTAAAAATTTGCGCCGTTCAAACCATTTCCTATCGCAAGCTGTTTTGCGGGCGAGCACATATTGTAAAAGATGCAGACGAAATAGGGCAAAATAGACTCACGTCCGCTAGTAGTATTTAAAATTTTATCGATCTTTATAATTTGCGGCGATGTGTTTGCGCACAGCGAGGTTTGTGTGCGGCCGACTAGCCTGCGGTATGGATTTGCACGCAGCGGGGTTTTGCGCGGCAGATTTATGCGTAGCGAGGTTTATGTGCGGCCAGGTTGCGCAACAGGCGGCGGGTGGATTAAAATTTTGATTTATAGTTAGCGAAGGTGAGCCCCTTTTTGCAGCAGATGCGAAGCGGGGCGCAAATTTCGTAAATTTTATAAATTATTTCGGCAGATCGCCTAGCTCAAAGCGTAAAATTACGCACCTATAATCACAGCCGATAAAAGCCCCCATAAAATGGCTTCTATCGCTAGCACCGAGTGAAGTACGGCCTTACTCATCGCTTCTCCTTTGTTTTTAATTTTATTATTTGCCAGACTCGGACCGCTAGAGGCGTGCCCGATCGATCTATGGGCGGGATTATATAAGGTGATTGTGTTCTTAATGTGTCTTTTAAAATTTACGGCAAAATTTTTGCCGCCTGTCGTAAAGTGCGAGACGACGGCAGATTTCAGGCAAAATTCAGCTACCTGTGTTAAGGCGCGGCAAATTTAAGCGAGCCTGCCGCCCGCCGTAATGCGCGGTAAAGTTGTAAAGGGAGGCAAAGTCGCAGCGCGCAGTAAATTTAAAGCAGAATTCCGACCTCGTCGCGGCGCGCGAGGCGTCCGCGGCAAATCGATATAAAATTTAAAGTAGAATTTTATGTGAATGCGGCGCGCGACACGCCCGCTTTTTTTACGTCGTTAAAGCTTGTATCATCAGAGATTGCATCGGCCAGGATTGCGCCGTCAGGGCCCGTATCGTCAAAGCTTGCATCGGCGTGGCTTGCGCCTGTGGGCGAAATTTTACGGCGAGCTACGAATTACAAGACGCAGCTCATCCGCGCCGTCTTGATCTGAACTTTAAAGCGGAATTTTAACGCGCGCCTCGGTTCCGACGCCCGGTTCGCTTTCATATTCGATCTGTCCGCCTAAAAGATCAAGCGCCGTGCGTACGATGCTAAGCCCAAGCCCGCTGCCAAGCTCTTTGTGCGATTCCTCACACTGATAAAATCGGTCAAAAATTTTATCCAGCTTCTCGCACGAGATGCCGATACCTTCGTCTTTGATGCTCACCTGCGCAAAACCATCGCAAGCGCAGCAACAAACGAAAATTTTACCGCCCGGGCGCGAGTACTTAAGCGCGTTTTCGATTAAATTTCGCCAAATTTGATTTAGCAGCCCCGCGTTTGATCGCACGCTAAGCGGCGATAAATCTAGCTCGAACTCGTGCCCTTCGTAGCTTTGGCTTAGCAATATGATGCATTGCCGCAGCTGCTCGTCGATACGTACCGCTTCATCTAGGCGCACCGCCGCGCCGCTATCAAGTCTCGTTAGCTTTAGCATGTCGGTGCAGAGTTTGCTTAGGCGGTTTGCTTCCGCGCCGATGGAGGCTGCGTATCGCACCGCGCGCTCCTCGCTCACGCCGCCCTCTATCATCTCGCTTAACGCGGCGATCGAGGAGATCGGCGTTTTCATCTCGTGCGAGACGTTTGAGACGAACTCCTTTTGTAGCTGCTCGTGCTTTTGCAGCTTCTCGGCCATTTTATTGACGTTTACCACAAGCTCGTCGAGCTCGTGCATATAGAGGTAATCACTGCGGCGCCTATGCAGCTTGCGCTCGGCGCGCGCCTCAAAATCGCCGTTTGCGATCGCGGTGATCGCGCCAAGTAGCCGCTTGATCGGGCGGAATAAAATTTTAAGTCCGAAGTAAAGCAGGGTAAAATTTAGCGCCATCGTGATTAGGCAGATGATCGCGCACAGCGCCACTCCGTCCCAAAAACCGCCGATCTTGCCGCCGATACCGATGTAAAAAAGCATGCAAACCGCGAAGCAGACGATGAAATTTATCACGCCGAATGCGAGCGAAGAGTAAAACGCGATGAAGCTTTTTAGGCTGATGAGGTATTTTTTCACGCTCGCTCCTTTTTTACGGCTTTGTAGCCGAGCCCGCGCACGGTGATTATCTCAAAATCTTTGGAGTTTTCGAATTTCGCCCGCAGCTTTTTGATGTGCGTATCGACGACGCGCTCGTCGCTGTCCGTTTCGTAACCCCAAATTTCGCTCATTATCTCAAATCTAGTAAAAATTCTGCCCGCATAGCTTAGCAGCAGAAACAAAAGACGAAATTCTTTCGGCGCCAGACTTATCCGCTCGCCCTCGGTGCGGATGCTAAGCGTATCGTAGTCAAGCTCGCTTCCGCCGATGAGTAGCCGCTTTTCGTTCGCGATCTTTGCACGTCTTAGCAGCGCATGCACGCGCAGCACGAGCTCTTTTAAATTTATCGGCTTGCTCATATAATCGTCCGCGCCGCTTTTAAAGCCCGTCTGCATATCCTCGATCTCGCTTTTTGCCGTTATAATCAGTATCGGCTGGCTCTTGCCGTCGCGCCTAACGTATCTGCTAAGCTCAAAGCCGTCCATCTTAGGCATCATCACGTCCGAGATGATTAGATCAAAGTGCGCCTCGTCTAACGCCTCTATCGCCTGCTTGCCATTGGAGGCGCAGCTCACGCTAAAGCCCTCGTCAAGCAGCTTTTCTCTTATCGCCGAGCTCAAAGCCTCGTCGTCTTCGACCAGTAAAATATTAAGCATAATCGC
>CAJPSJ010000159.1 GCA_905373295.1 uncultured Campylobacter sp.
TTAAAAACCATGCTTCTATCTTGTGCTTGCCCTTGCTAAATTTATACGTAAGCGGGCGCTTTTGATTGCTAGATGTCCCGCCTAGCACATCCGTGCCGTCCACGGCGATTACCAGCGTGGACCAGCCGTAATCTCCTAGCACCATCTTTTCGACATCTGCGTCGAAATTAAACTCACCGACCCAATACGCCATAAGATTTGGAGATGGGATTTCATGAAAGGAATTTCCTTCGTAATTGACGCTGATGCGATCGACATTTTCAGAGAAAACCACTTTCTTAGGCTCATCTTTATTCAGATAAAACGCCAAAAACTTATCCTGCGGGATCTGCGCGTCCGCGGTAATCTCTTTCGCCCATTTTTGCATATTGCTCTCTTGCGCGAACGCCGCAAATGCAAGCACCAAAATAATCAAAAACCTCATTACCGACCTTTCTTATTTCGTATAAAAGTAAAATCCCTAAACCTAAAAGCCCTAGGCTTAGGGATTTTGCCGCTTTAGCTTCCTGCCTATACGAATGAAATTCCAGCTGCTTAAATTTCAGATGCACGAGAAATTTCCTTGCCGCGACCGATACGGATAAAATTCCACTCTAAATAAGCTTCTCAGAGGCTTTCGCAGATAAGCTCCACTGCCATGAAACCCGGCAAAATAAAAATTTTAAACTAGCGCAATGCTGTGGCTACCGCTAAAAAGCTAGACGCGATAAAATTTCAAGCCAGAAATTCATCGCTAAAGCCCCATCTTAAAATTTTAAAACAAAGTTTTAGCGATAAATTTTGCATTTTAAAATTCTACGGCAAAGCTTTATGCTTAAAATTCTGCATTTAAAACTCCAAGGCAGAATTCTACGTCAAATTTTACCTCGCTGAATTGCGCGTTTGGAATTTAACTTCCGCCGCAAAATTTCACGCTTAGAATTTTATATAAAATCTCGCGCAACGAAGCTTGGGTAAAATTGTAGCTCGAAATTTCAAACTACAAAATTTCGTCTGCCCAAATTTTGTGAGCGCTATAAATTTCTCAAAATCAAAGCGGAATTTTAAGCTTAAAATTTAGTATAAAAACTCGCGCTACGAAACTCCGCACGAAATTCTATACACAAAAATTTTACTGACGCCGTAAAATTACTTCAAAATTTCGTGGCGAAATTTTAACGCAGAATTCCGCGCCGCGAAACCCGCGTGAAATTTTACCCGCTAAATTTACGGGCAAAATTCTATGGCGAATTTGCATACCGAAATTTTGCGAGCATTATAAAATTTGCAGCGAAATTAGGCGTAAAATTTCAAACTATTGAATTCCGCGCCAAATTCTAATCTGCAAAATTCACGAGAAATTCCACGCAAAATTTGACGCCGCGCCTGCTAAAATCCTAATTTGAGCAGGCGCTCTTGCCGTCCATCACCGGCTGGATCGCAGAGTTGTCCGCCAGCTCCTCGCGGTCGATCTTCTCGATCTTTTCCCACAGCTTGCGCGCGGCATCTTCGTAGCGCTTCGCACTTAAAGAATCGGGCGCGTAGAAGCTTACCGGCTTGCCGCTGTCGCCGCCCTCGCGAATAGCGATCTCGATCGGGATCTCGCCGATTACCTCGGTGTTGTATCGCTGCGCCAGCTTTTGCGCGCCGCCGCGACCGAAGATGTCGTACTCCTTGCCGTTATCTGGGCAGATGAAGCCGCTCATATTCTCGATAAGGCCTGCGATCGGGATGTGGAGCTTTTCGAACATATCAAGCCCGCGCGCGCTATCGTCCAGCGCGACCGTCTGCGGCGTCGTGACGCACACGCCCGCCGTCACCGGCACGCTCTGCGCCAAAGTAAGCTGCGCATCGCCCGTGCCTGGAGGCATATCCAAAAACAGCACGTCCAGATCGCTCCACGCCACGTCTTTTAGCAGCTGCTCGATCGCCTTCATTATCATCGAGCCGCGCCAGATGAGGCTCGCGCCCTCCTCCATCAGCACGCCCATGCTCATCATCTCCACGCCGTGGCTTAAGATCGGCTTTAGTTTCTGCCCCACGACGCTTGCTTGCGTCTTATCCTCTCCTAGCATTCGCGGCAAATTCGGCCCGTAAATATCGGCATCCAAAATCCCCACTCTCTTGCCGAGCTTTGCCGTGCTGATGGCTAAATTTAGCGTCGTCGTGCTCTTGCCTACGCCGCCCTTGCCGCTGCTGATCATCACGAAATGCTTGATCTGCGGCGCGATATTTTTACCGCTGCGAGAGTTGCTCTTTTCCTCGGCGATCTTGGGCTGTTTGATTAAAATTTCCACGTCCGCGCCGAGCGCCTTTTGCACCGCCGATCTAAGCTCTGCTGCGATCTCAGGCTTGGCGCTTGGAATTTCGATCCCTACGAAAATTCTATCGCCGATCTCGACCTCTTTTACAAATCCAAAATCTATGATGCTTTTAGAAAAGCCCGGATAGATCACGCTTTTAAGCAAATTTAAGACTTCGTCTTTACTCATTCTTTCTCCTTATTTTCGGTTAAATTTCTACTGATTTTATATGCGCAAAATTTCGGCCCGCACATCGAGCAAAACTCCGCGCCTTTGTAAATTTCATCGCCCAGGCTCTCGTCGTGCAGCTCGCGCGCATGATCTGGATCGAAGCTAAGCTCAAACTGCCTGTTCCAATCAAAATTATACCTCGCATCGCTCATCGCGTGATCACGCTCTATCGCGCCTGCTTTGCCTAACGCGACGTCTGCGGCATGAGCGGCGATTTTGTGCGCGATGATGCCCTCTCTGACGTCGCTTGCATTGGGAAGGCCTAGATGCTCCTTCGGCGTTACGTAGCAGAGCATGCTAGCGCCGCAATACGCAGCCATCGTCCCGCCGATAGCCGAGCTGATATGATCGTAGCCAGCGCCGATGTCGGTCGGAAGCGGCCCCAGCACGTAAAACGGCGCGTCGCGGCAGAGCTTGCGCTCTAGCTGCATATTAAGCTCGATCTCGTTAAACGGGATGTGCCCCGGCCCCTCGATCATCACCTGTACGTTTTTTTCATTCGCGCGCAGGGCTAGCTCGCCTAAAATTTCAAGCTCGCTAAGCTGCGCCCTATCGGTCGCATCGTATAAGCAGCCCGGGCGCAAGCCGTCTCCCAGAGATAGCGATACGTCGTAGGCAGCGCAGATATCGCAAATTTCATCAAACGCTTCGTAGAAGGGGTTTTGCTTATGAAATTTCATCATCCACGACGCTATCAGCGAGCCGCCTCTGCTTACGATACCCATCTTGCGACGGGACAGCAGCGGCATAAACTCGAGCTTAAAGCCCGCATGGATCGTGAAATAATCCACTCCCTGCCGCGCCTGCTTCTCGATCGCGTTAAGAATAGCGCTCGTTTTTAAATTTTTAATATCGCCCAGCTCATGGATCATCTGATAGATCGGCACCGTGCCTATGGGTACGGGCGAGCGCTCGATTATCGCGGAGCGGATCTCGTCTAGATCGCCGCCCGTGCTTAGATCCATCACCGTATCGGCGCCGTACTTTAAGCACGCTTCAAGCTTTTCCAGCTCGCCCTCGATATCGCTCGTCGTACTCGAGGAGCCGATGTTGGCGTTGATCTTGCACCGCAGCGCGCGCCCGATACCGATAGGCTTTAAGCTTTTGTGATTAACGTTTGCGGGGATGATAGCTCTTCCTTGCGCGAGCAGATCGCACAAGGCCCGCACATCCATACGCTCGCTTTGCGCGACCTCTCTCATCTGCGGCGTCGGCTCGCCCTTTTTTGCAAAATAGATCTGCGTTACGCAGCTTTCAGTCATTTTCGCCTCGCTTCTTAAAAATGCGCGTATAATATAACAAATTTCATTAATCCTTACTTTCCTTTTGCCGTTTATTTCCGTAACGCAGGCTGGAATTTTACCGCCGCGCTGCGTAAATTTACGCCTAAGATTAAGATATTTTAGCCCGCAAGCCGCGATTAATTTTGCTTTCATTTTTAATACGTATAATTTCGTAACAAAATTTCAAGGATAAAATTTGAAAGATATATCGCTGATTTTGCTCGCCGCGGGCGATTCGAGCAGGTTTGAGCTCCCAGTCAAAAAGCAGTGGCTGCGCGTGGGCGAGCTGCCGCTTTGGCAATACGTCGCGCAAAATATCGCGCGGGCGCACCCATTTAAAAAGATCATAATCGCCGTAAACGAGGAGGACGTGAGCTATTGCGAGCGCCTCTATGCGTGCAGCTTGGCCTCGGCGCGCGGCGAAAGCGCAGGGTGCGACACGAGCGAGTATAAATTTCAAAGAAAGCGGGGCGGGATCGAATGCGGCGCAGATGATCTAAACGACGCAAGCAAGCCGCGGGGCGCGGAAAATTTTAAAGCTCAAGTCGAATGCGACGCAGATGAATGCGGCTCTTCAAATTTAAAATTTCACTTCGCCCCCGGCGGTGCAAATCGCCAAAGCTCGCTAAAAAACGCGCTGCGGCTCGTAGAGAGCGAACTCGTACTCGTAAGCGACGTAGCCCGCGCGCAAATTTCGCCAGGGCTAATCTCCTCGCTGATACGAAATTTGGGCGGCGCGGACTGTATCAGCCCATATCTTGGCGTAAACGACACGACCTATCTCGGCGAGGACGTAGTAAATAGAGAGGAGCTACGCCTCATCCAAACGCCGCAGCTTTCGCGCACGGCGCTGCTTAAAAAGGTGCTTGAGGGAAGCGAAATTTTTACCGATGACAGCGCGGCGGTCCGCAGCGCGGGCGGACGGT
>CAJPSJ010000160.1 GCA_905373295.1 uncultured Campylobacter sp.
TTGGTGTCATTTGTGGGTTGGATAGTGCTGCTTGTGTTTTTCGTGCAGCGCGGCGATAGCGGGTCTAATCGCTTCGGATACGATCCGCTATGATACAGCTCTAAACTTTGCGGAATTTTAGAATTCTAAAATTCCGTGCAGATAAAATTCTTTATATTATCACTTAAAATTCTACGCATAAGCACTTTGCAGCGCTAAATTTTTCTTAAAATAAGCTTTTCAATTACGCTTTAATTGATTGCCGTTATCTGTAACTTAGAATTTTTATATTATAATGGCTCTTAAAATTTTATTTCAGAAAGGATGAAAATGAAAGAGAGAATCGAGGCGCTGTTCGCGCAAAATCCTAAAATTTCGATCGCGCAGATCTGCAAGGAGCTAGGCGCGAAGGAGATCGACGTGCTGCTAAACCTGCCCGAGCGCTTCGGAAAGAGCGCGGGCGGCGATAAATTCTGCGAGGTCATTAGGGAGCTTGAGGGCTGGGGCGAGGTGCTTTTCGTAAAAAATACGCCGAGCTTCATAATCGAGTTTAAAACCAAGATCCCAAGCGGCAAGAGCGCGCGCGGATTTTATAATTTCGGCATGGGCGCAAACGGCGATGAGGCGCATGGGCTGGGCATTTTAGGAGGTCATCTAAAGACGGATGAGATCGATAAGATCATCCTTGTGACGCAGACTTTCATGGGGATGCTCTCGAAATTCGTGGGCTTTTACGACAAGGCGGGCGAGAATATCTTTAAAATTTACGTCTCGCGCGATGAGAAAGGACAGCTGCTAGCCGAGCAAGACGCGAAATTTGAAGCGCTAAAAGCCGCGATTTAGCGCTAGCGCAAGACCGCTTTTGCCCCATTGCTCGCGCATTGCCTGCTTGAGTTTAAAATTCTGCGCGGTGATAGGTAGGCGCTTTGAGCCCGACAGTAAACTCTAGACAAAATTTAAAATTATCGTTGATGATGAAATTCCAAACTCACCTCGTCGCTATTTGCGTCTTAAAGGCGTTTGGAATTTCACTAGTCAGCTTGCGCCTACTTTATTTGAAGCGGAATTTTGCCGCTTTAAATAGCCATTCTTTTCAAATTTACTTTCAACAATCTGCTGCTAAATTTTCAAAAATTTGATCTATATTATCTTTGTATTGCTTATCGTCAAATTCTAAATTATTATTCGTAATTTTCCGCCCGGTAATATCTCCAAGCTCCATAAGATACCGCTTGAACTTTTCTAAAAATTTATCTACGTTCGCCCTTTTATCGGAGCTCCACTCGTCTGAGCTAAAATGAATATACGCGATAATTTTTTTGCTTTTAAGATAATATTTCGGCTGGTAAATTCCCGATTTCGGAAAATATCTCGATACTTCCCCGCTCAAACAAAGGCAAATATCGATCTTTTGTAGAGACTCCATTTCAAAATTGCTAAAAACCCTTTTAATCTCTTGCCTTGCCGCTCTTATAATATCCGGCATATAGATCGGTACATCATCCACCCCGCCGATAACGGCATTTATGTTAAATTTCACACGGCACCTCGTCCTTAAATTATAAAGTGATATTATTCAAAATTTTGGCTCATTATATCATCTTCATAATATTTATTGGGTGCTGGAGCTACGGAGTTTTGAAATCGATATATTTTTTATCAAAATAGACCCGAATGAAGATTAAATTTTATAAAATCTACCATTTTAATTTCATATCTCAAAAACTTTCCGCCGCCACGCAAGGAGCGTCAAATTTTAAAATTGAAATTTTATACGTTAAGCTTAAAGTGTATAAAACTCCGCTATTTAGGGCAATGCAGACCTGAATTTTTATCTTTTACTGCTATAATTCTCTCAGAAATTTAAATCTTAAGATTAAAAAGTATTCTTAAGAATTTTATAAGACGGAGGAGATCTTGAATAGATTGATTTTAAAGATTTACGCGTGGCAAAATACCGCTACGCCGTGGTTTTGGCTCTTTGTGATAAGTGCAGGGTATCTTGCGACATCATATTTTTTCTTTCAGCGCTATCTTTTTATGTCACCTACGCAGATGAGCGCCCTCGTGCGTCTGGGCTTTGCCGTAGCGGGCGTGGGCGCGTTCATCGGCTTGCTGCTGCCGTTTAGCTTCATAGCAAGGCTCATTGCTTACCTGCTTGGCTTTGCAGGCGCGATATACGGCTATTTACAAAGCTCCGCGCCGCACCCCGCCGCAGATACCGCAAATTGCCTCGCAGCGCCTGCCTTTCCTTTTGCGGCGCCGCTTGATAGCCTGCTGCCGGAGCTATTTCGCCCCGCAAGCTGCACGGGCACCCCGTCCTTCCCTGCAGGCACCGCGCTTAGCGAAGTGCAGAGTTTTTTTGGCGGATTTTACGGCGAGGGATTTTATCTGGTGCCGAGCATTAAATTTGCAGATGCGGCGCAGTGCGCGCAGGTAGCGTTTGCGGCATTCGCAGCGGTTTTAGCCGTGATGTTTGCGGGCTTTTTATACGGCAGATTTACGAGAAGTTTTTAAAATTTTAAGAAAGGATAAGCATGAAGTTTTTAAATTCTATTGCGGCTGCGGCGGCTCTTACAGCTGCGATCGCAAGCTGTGCAAACGCCGAGGTTAAGGCGGGCGAGACGCTTTACGGCACGGTGCTAAAGCAGGTAAGCGTAAGCGGCGATTTGTCGCACAAGGACGGCAGGCTGCTACCTACGAATGCCATAGAGGTCTTGGAGGTCAAGGACGGAGTAGTGAAATTTTCGCTCACGGGCTATCAAAATCCAAAGGCGCCCAACGTTATTTATTTCACTCCTAAAGCGCGCATAATCGCGGTGGCGTTTTCGAAGCAGGCTAAATTTCAAAGCGAGAGCTTGGGCGAAGAGAACGGCTTTAATAAGGTTAAAATAACCGCCTACACCGATGAGGGTGCGCTAAGCGGCGACGTGGATAAAATTTTCGCGGGCGCTAAGGAGAAATTTGAAACCTCGTGTAGCGTCTGCCATGCCTTGCATCAGCCCGCAAGCTACGAGGCAAACAAATGGCCCGGCTACATTAAATCGATGCTTTCGCGCACGCCTATTAGCAAGGATGAGAGCTGGACGGTGGTGCAGTATCTGCAAAAGCACTCCAAGGACGTAAATTTAAAGGATATGAAATGAAAAGACGAAATTTTTTAAAGCTCGGAGCGACGCTCTCGGCGCTTCCGCTCATCCCAAGCTCGATGCTCGCGGCGGATAAACTCACCGCGCTTAAGAAAAACGGCGAAATTTTAACCGCGGCGCGGTGGGGAATTTTAAAAGCGAGCGTTAAAAACGGCAAGATCGTAAAATCCGCGCCGTGGAAGATTACCTCTAAAATTCCAAATACGCTTCAAAATACGATGGCGGATCTCGTTTATAACACGCGCATCAAAGCGCCGATGGTGCGAAAATCCTACCTCGCCGATCCCGATAATCCAAAGCCCGAGCTTCGAGGGCTTGACGAATGGGTCGAGGTAAAATACGAAGACGCGATCAAGCTCGTCGCGCGCGAGCTAAAAAAGACGCGCGAACAAAAGGGTGCGAGCTCGGTGTTTGCGGGTAGCTACGGCTGGCAGAGCACGGGCAACGTGCATGTCTCAAGGACGCTGCTTCATAGATTTATGAATTTAACCGGCGGCTTTACGGGCGTCACGGGCGATTACTCTACGGGTGCAGCGCAGGTCATCATGCCGCACGTAACGGGCTCAAATCAGGTCTATGAGCAGCAAACCTCGTGGCCCGTGGTGCTTGAAAACTCCAAAGTCGTGGTCTTTTGGGGGCTAAATCCGATCTCTACGCTTCGCGTGGCGTGGACGAGTTCGGACGAGCAGGGATTTAAGTATTTCGAGCAGCTAAAAAATAGCGACAAAGAGATCATCATCATCGATCCGATCAAAACCGTGAGCGGCAAGTATTTCGAGGGCAAGGCGCGATGGATCACCCCTCGCCCGAACACCGACGTAGCGATGATGCTGGGCATGGCGCAGCACCTCTACTCGCAGGGCAAGTACGATAAGGAATTTTTGCAAAACTACACCGTGGGCTTTGAAAAATTCGTGCCGTACCTCACGGGGCAGAGCGACGGCGTGGCTAAGACGCCCGAGTGGGCTAGTGAAATTTGCGGCATTGGCGCGGACGTGATAAAAGAGCTTGCGATAAAATTTTACGAAAACCGCACGATGATAATGGCGGGTTGGGGTATCCAGCGCGCTCATCACGGCGAGCAGGCGCACTGGATGATCGTAACCCTATGCGCGATGCTAGGGCAGATCGGACTTGCAGGAGGCGGCTTTGGCTTTAGCTACCACTACGCTAACGGCGGCGCGCCTACCTGCGCGGGCGGCGTGATCGGCGGAATGAACGCGGCAAGCGTCGGCGTCGTTAAGGACGGCAAATTTTTAGGGCTTGCGCAGGATCAGAAACAAGGCGGCGAAGCTACTCAAGCGTGGCTGGTAAATACGGCGAAGGTTGCCTTCCCTCTAGCCCGCATCGCGGACGCGCTACTAAATCCGGGCAAGACGATCGATGCGAATGGTGCAAAGATCACCTATCCGAAGATCGACTTCATCTACTGGGTCGGCGGAAATCCGATCGTGCATCATCAAGATACTAACACCAATATCAAGGCTTGGCGCAAGCCGCGCACCATCGTAGTGAATGAAATTTACTGGACGCCGACTGCGAAGATGGCGGACATCGTGTTCCCGACCACGACGGAGTATGAGCG
>CAJPSJ010000161.1 GCA_905373295.1 uncultured Campylobacter sp.
GCGCGATTTTGGATATGAGACTAAGCCGCCTCACCGGACTTGAGCGCGAAAAGATCGAGGAGGAGCTAAAAGAAATTTTAGCCGAGATAAAGCGGCTTGATGCGATCCTAAAGAGCGAGGAGCTAATCGAAGGGATCATCAAAGATGAGCTTTTGGAGATCAAAGATAAATTTAAATGCCCGCGCATCACCGAAATCGTCGATGACTACGAGGATATCGACATCGAAGATTTAATCGCGAATGAAAATATGGTCGTTACGATCACTCACCGCGGCTACATCAAGCGCGTGCCTAGCAAAACTTACGAGAAGCAAAAGCGCGGCGGCAAGGGGCGCGTGGCGGTCACGACGTACGATGACGACTTCATCGAGAGCTTTTTTACGTCCAACACCCACGATACGCTTATGTTTATCACCGACCGCGGGCAGCTTTACTGGCTTAAGGTCTATAAAATTCCGGAGGGCTCGCGCACCGCAAAGGGCAAGGCGGTCGTAAATTTAATCCAGCTCGGCGCGGACGAAAAGATAATGGCGATCATCCCTACGACCGATTTTGATCCGAGCAAGTCGCTCGTATTTTTCACTCGCAACGGCATAGTAAAACGTACGAATTTAAGCGAGTTTAAAAATATCCGCTCGCTCGGTATCCGCGCTATCAGCCTAGATGAGGACGATACTTTAGTAACCGCTCTCATCGCTCCAAACAGTGCCGAGGAGATGCAAAACTACAAAGGAGGCGCCTTAAGCGGCGACGATCTGGACGGCGGCGAGGCTGAGGAAGTTTTAGAGCAGACCGAGCAAGATATTTTGGAGGGAAGCGAGAATGAAATTTCAGATGAAATTTCGCAAGGTGAGGGCGCTCAAGACGGCGAGCCGCAAAGCGCTAACGAAAATATGCTCTTCATCGCTACAAAAAAGGGAATGTGCCTTAAATTTAATCTAAATAAAATTCGCCAAATGGGGCGCATCGCTCGCGGCGTAAAGGGTATTAAATTTAAAGAAAAAGGCGACGAGGTCATCGGCGCCGCGTTTATTTTAAGCGATATGCAAGAAATTTTAAGCGTAAGCCAAAAGGGTATCGGCAAGCGCACGACCGCGAGCGAGTATCGCCTCACAAACCGCGGCGGCAAGGGCGTCATCTGCATGAAGCTCACCAACCGCACCGGCGAGCTTATCGGCGTCGTGATGGTCGATGAGGAGATGGATCTTATGGCGCTAACCACCAGCGGCAAGATGATCCGCGTCGATATGCAAAGCATCCGCAAAGCGGGCCGCAACACCAGCGGCGTCATCGTCGTAAATGTCGAGGGCGACGACGTAGTGAGTATCGCGACCTGCCCGAAAGCCGAGGAGGGCGACGAGGGCGAAGCGGACGAGCTTGCGCAGGATGAAAATTTATTAAATTCAAATTTAGATAGCAAAGATTCGCAGAGCGAGGGCCCTAGCGATGAAATTTTAAAAGGAGGAGAGGATGAGTAGTTACAATATCGCCATCGTAGGCGCTACAGGTGCCGTAGGCGAGGAGATTTTACGCGTCTTAGACGAGATGAACTTCCCCGTAAAGGACATACTGCCGCTTGCAAGCGCAAAGAGCGCGGGCGAGAAGGTGGAATTTCGCGGTAAAGAATACGTCGTGAGGGAGCTCACGGACAGCACTTTCGACGAAAACGAGATCGACATCGCGTTTTTTAGCGCGGGCGGCTCTATTTCGGCGCACTACGTGCCATTCGCTGCAGCAAGCGGCGCAGTGGTGATCGACAACACGAGCCACTTTCGCATGCAAGAAAATGTCCCGCTCGTAGTGCCCGAGTGCAACCCGCAAGATATCGAGCTGTGGAAAGAAACGGGCATCATCTCCAATCCGAACTGCTCGACCATCCAGATGGTTCAAATTTTAAAGCCGCTTGACGATGCGTTTGAAATAGAGCGCGTGGACGTAAGCACCTACCAAGCCGCCAGCGGCGCAGGCAAAGAGGGCATGGAAGAGCTCGTGTTTCAGTTGCAAAAATTCTTTGAATTTAAGCTTGATGAGTGCGAACCTAAAGTTTTCGCGCACCAGCTAGCATTTAACGTCATCCCGCACATCGACGTATTTTTGGACAACGACTACACCAAAGAGGAGATGAAGATGGTGAACGAAACGCAGAAAATTTTGCATAAAAATTTCGCCGTTTCGGCTACCTGCGTGCGCGTGCCGGTACTTCGCAGCCACAGCGAGGCGATCACGATAAAATTTAAAAAGGATTTCGAGATTAGCCGCGTGCGCGAAATTTTAAGAAACGCGCCTAGCATCGTGCTTGTAGACGATCCGAGCAAAAAGCAATACCCGATGCCGCTGCTTTCGAGCGATACGAACGAAACCTACGTCGGCAGGCTCCGCAGGGACAATTTCGACGATAAAATTCTGCATCTTTGGTGCAGCGCCGATCAGATCCGCGTCGGAGCGGCGACAAATGCCGTACGCATCGCGCTTCGCTGGATCGATATGCAGCAAGACAGGTAGGATAAATTTAGCAAAGTTGCCGAGCCTTTGCGCGCGGATACGGTTGCGTGCGTGATTTCGGCGCCGAGGCCTGGCGAATAAAATTTGCAAATCAGCCTAGTTAAAATTTAACGCCGCGAGCTGAAATTTTGCGCCTTTAACCTGGCGCAAAATTTTAAAGATTCAAATGGACGCCATCAAATGGGGTAAATTTACGCGGTTGCAAACGAGCGCAAATTTAAACGAACGCTTCGGCGTGGAGCGGCTTTTAATTTATGCGTCCGCTTGCGGAGGAGCTAATCCCGAATTAAAATTTAAGGAAGAAATGAAAGCTATATTTGAAAAATTTTTGCTTTGTAGCAAGTCTCTAACGCTTCTGCCTGTTATTTTTTGTGTTGCGGCTAGTGCTACGATATTTGTGATGGCAAGCTACGAAATTGGCTCGGCGCTCTATAAAATCGTAGAATTTTTTCTAGCCCCGCAGAGTGAGCGAGCGCTTTACATTGATATTTTAAGCGAGATAATAACGGCGATCGATCTGTATCTGGTCGCCATCGTACTGCTAATCTTCGTATTTGGAATTTATGAGCTGTTTATCGACGAGTTTGTGGATCTAAATTTACAAGTTTTAAAGATCGCCTCGTTGGATGAGCTAAAACATAAACTCGGCAGCGTCATCATAATGGTGCTGGTAGTGGATTTTTTCAAGCGAATTTTGCACACCGATTTTACTACCCCTTTGGATATGCTTTTGCTCGCAGGGGCTATTTTTGCGGTTTGTTTAGCTTTGTATATTTTGAGTAAATTTAAAGGATAAAAATGGTTTTCATCGACGCATGCTTCGGCAAAGAGACCCCATACACGCCCATTTGGATGATGCGCCAGGCGGGGCGCTACCTGCCGCAATACATGGCGGTGCGCGAGAGGGCGGGCGATTTTTTGAGCCTGTGCCGCGACTACCGCGCCGCTAGCGAGGTAACGATCCAGCCCGTGGAGATTTTGGGCGTCGATGCGGCGATACTTTTTAGCGATATCTTGGTCGTGCCGATGCAGATGGGGATGGATCTGCGCTTCGAAGCGGGCGAGGGGCCACGCTTTAGCGATCCGATCCGCTCCCAGGGCGATTTGGCGCGCCTAGATCCGCAAAAGGCCGCGGCGGAGCTCGGATACGTTTATGATACGATCTCGCTTACTCGCTCGCGCCTTGCCGCGGATAAAGCGCTCATCGGCTTTTGCGGCGCGCCGTGGACGATCGCTACCTATATGATCGAGGGCGGCGGCAGCAAAAATTACGCCGTTTGCAAAAGGATGCTCTACGAAAATCCGCAGCTTCTGCATGAAATTTTGCGCCTCGTTACGGAGGCGACGAAGCTTTATCTGGCGCGCCAGATCGGCTCGGGCGTCGATGCTGTGCAGATTTTCGACAGCTGGGCGGGCGCGCTGGAGCCGAGCGCGTACGAGGAGTTCGGCTGGCGATACATCCTAGAAATCACGGAATTTTTAAAGGCGAAATTCCCGCATATCCCGCTCATCGTCTTTGCCAAGGGTACGGGCGCACAGATGTCGCGGCTGAGCCGTATCGCGGCGCGGCGCGGCGCTGCGAGCTTTGACGTATGGGGCGTGGATTGGAGCACTCCGATTGAGCTTGCGCGCGAGCAGCTCGGGGGCAAATTTACGCTTCAGGGCAACCTGGAGCCGATGCGGCTGTATGATCGCGGCGCGATAGAATCGGGCGTGCGCGAGATTTTAGCGTCGATGAAGGGTGCCGCGCATATCTTTAATCTAGGGCATGGGATTTTGCCCGACGTAAGCGTGCAAAACGCCAAATATCTAGTGGATCTGGTGCACGAGCTAAGTGCGCGCTAAAACCTTATTTTACGAGAGCCTGTTTGCGGCGCGTCGCTGTGAAATTTCATAGAGCCGTAATTTAAAATTTCATTTGCTTGTGTCGCTTGCTTTGCTTTCGCGCGATCCTGCCGCCGCGATAAATTTTAAATTTGACGCCGCTAAAATAGCGCGCAGAAGGCAAAGCTTTAAATTTTAAAATTTAGCCGCAGTTTGAAATTTATGCCGCTTTTACGCTGAGTGAGGATCTGAAATTCTACGCACTGTATCTGCGGCGGCGTAAAAATACTGCGAGCTTAAATTTAGATCGCGCCTTAAATTTATAGCTCGCGCGCCCTAAATTTAAGGATAAATTTAAAACTCTAAGTTTAAAATTTTGCCGTAGC
>CAJPSJ010000162.1 GCA_905373295.1 uncultured Campylobacter sp.
CAAAATAAACCTCGGCGCGATGCAAAGACCTGCGGACATCTCAAGCGACGGCAAAGTTTTATTGATCCCAAAATCGCTAGAAAACAAAGTGGAGTTGATAAATTTGCCGTAACCGGCCGTCTTATTGCGGCTTCGCAGTTTGCTTAAATTTTACAAAATATATGCTGTATCGTGCTTTATAAGCCATCTTTTTGCGCTTCGCCGCTTACGTAGCGGCGTCGGTTGCGACGCTATAGCCGATCGCGATACCGAAATTAGGTCAATGCCGAAGCCGGTCGCAGCGCCAAGGCTAATTGCGGCAGCGTAAGAGTTATATTACGAAACCGATCGCCCTTTTTCGCGCGC
Source organism: uncultured Campylobacter sp. (assembly GCA_905373295.1). Classification (GTDB taxonomy): domain Bacteria; phylum Campylobacterota; class Campylobacteria; order Campylobacterales; family Campylobacteraceae; genus Campylobacter_B. The sequence continues at coordinate 346 of CAJPSJ010000162.1, forward strand.
ACTCAAGAGTCAAGTACGCCCAAAAGCCGCGTATGCCATCTTGCGACACGCAAATGCCGAGCCTGCCGTAAAATTTGCAAATTCATCTGCCCTCCTCTTAAATTTCCTCGCTGCAGATATTTTCGCAGACCGAGCGGCGCGAAATTTTAGCGCAAAATTTAACGCCTGCCGTGACTTAAAAGCCTTAAAGACTCATAACGCGCGAAATTTCAGCGTAAATTTTAACGATGAGAGGCGCTTTTACATACCGCGTCGTATCTGCGCGCAAGTGAATTCTACACGGCGGCACGATCTTGGCTCCTGCGCGCTGTCGCTGTACGGACGCGTGAAGCTTACCATTCTACGCAGCGCGTTAGGGCTGCTCCTGGCGTCCGCGCGTGGAACCTACCCCTCTATGCGCCCCTCCCACACGGCGGGAGCGTCAAGCTCTGTGTATGAGTTTAAAATTTCATACGGCTCGTAGCTAAATTTATACGCCAGGCTTGGACACTGCTTCACCGCGTAACCTAGATAGATCCAGCGAAGCCCCAGATCTTGGGCGAACTCGATCTGTTTTAAAAGCGAAAATTTACCCAGACTTAGATGCGGCAGATACGGATCGTAGTAGCAATACACCGAGCTAATGCCGTCATCCACGATATCGATGAGATCGACGCAGATAAGCCGCCCGTCCTCGCCGTAGTAAGAAATTTCTTTGCCGAAGTCGCCGTGACCCTGGACGTAAATTTCGTCATATCGCTCAAAATCGATCTCTTGCAAAGGCCAGCCCTTTTTTAGATGCATGTAGTCGTGATAGAGCGCAAAAAGCTCCAAACGCGCATCGTTTAAAAGCGGGCGAGATTGCCATACATAGGCGGTCGTGCGATTATTTTTATAGACGCGGCGGTGCGATCTGCTAAATTTAAAATTTAAAGCATCGACGCGCAAGCTTTTACACTCCGCGCAGGCTGCGCAAACGGGCTTTTGAAAATACCTGCCGAAGCGGCGGTAGCCGTGCTGCACTAAATTTGAATTATACTCGAAGTCGCAGTCTTTTATGTAGAGATATTCACTGCGTGCGGCTCTGTCGCCTAGATAGGGGCAGGCAAAATCCAGCGTACAAAATGGAATTTCAGTCATTCAGCTTTTTGATATTTACCGCGTCTACGTATTTTAAAAACTCGTCTTTGAGGCGCTTTTCGCGTGCGGCGATGCTCTCTTTGGCTGCGTCGAATTCCTCCGCGTCGCCGTCTAGGACGCCCCCGCTTTGCAGACCCGAATTATCATCTTTAAAAATATCTTTAAACTCGTCGCGATTTGGATTAGGTTTTTTGGGCTTTTTGGGCGCGGAACTTGCCGCTTTGTCCTTAAGCATATCCTTTTTTATATCTTTTAGGCTATCTAAAAAATCCATGCTCTTTCCTAAATCCGCGCAGATTTGCGCATCGCAGCGATGATAGCTGCGATCGCTTCGTTTTTATTCGGCTGCATATCGTCCATCGTGTTTTCTAAAATTTTGTCTAAATTTTTCTCTACGTAGCTCGTGTCAAAAAAGCCGAGTCGGAATTCGCGCGATTTGCTGATGCTAAGCAAAAACGGAATGATAGTACGCACCCCCTCGATGCGAAACTCCTTCAGCGCGCGCTCTAGCTTATTGACAGCCAGGTCGTAGTCGGTGGTTTTGATGATGAGCTTGGCTAGAAGCGAGTCGTAAAACGGCGGAATTTTATAACCCTTGTAGATGTGGCTATCGACTCGCACGGAGGGACCTAGCGCGGGATAATAATCGCTAACGGTGCCGGGGACCGGGGTGAAATTTTTCCAGACATTTTCGGAAGTGATTCTAGCCTCGATCGCATAGCCGTGCGGTTTGATATCGCTTTGCTCGAGCTCTAAAATTTCGCCGTTTGCGATGCGGATCTGGCGCACGACGAGATCGACGCCCGTGACCTCCTCGGTGATGCCGTGCTCGACCTGGATACGGGTATTCATCTCCATAAAATAGAAGTTGTTATAATCATCAAGCAAAAATTCCACCGTGCCGACGTTGGTATAATTTACCGCCTTTGCCGCAGCTACAGCGGTCGTACCCATAGTCTTACGTAGATGCTCGCTTATAGAGGGGCACGGCGCGATCTCGATGATCTTTTGGTGGCGGCGCTGGATCGAGCAATCGCGCTCGCAAAGATGGATAATGTTGCCGTAATTATCGCCGATGATTTGAAACTCGATATGGCGCGGCTTGACGACGAGTTTTTCCATAAAAATTTCATCGTTGTTAAAAAAGGTCTTCGCCTCTCTCGTGCACGAGTCATAGGCGCTCTGCATATCCTTCTCGTCCCACACCTCGCGGATACCGCGTCCGCCGCCGCCGCCGCTAGCCTTTAAAATCACGGGGTAGCCGATCTCGCGCGCATATTTTTTGATCGTATCCATGCTCTCGTGATTTAGCTTTTCAGTGCCCGGCACGATCGGAATGCCGTTTTTGCGCATCAGATAGCGAGCAATGTTTTTGTTGCCCATTTTGCGAATAACGTCGGGTTTCGGACCGATGAAGATGATCCCCGCGTCCTCGACTTCTCTTGCAAAGTCAAAATTCTCGCTCAAAAAGCCGTATCCAGGATGTATCGCATCAGCGCCACACTCTTTGGCGACTTCGACGATCTTTTTGGCGTCCAGATAGCCTTTTAGCGCGTCCGCGCTTACTTCGTAGGCCTCATCGGCGATTTTTACGTGCAAGCAATCGATGTCGGGTTTGGTATAGATCGCGACGCTTTTAATATGCAGATCTCTGCAGGCCCTAATGATGCGAACCGCGATCTCGCCGCGATTAGCGATAAGAATTTTACGTATCATAAATAATTGCCTCTTTTAAAGAAATACCGCGGTAATAATAGTATAAAAAATTTTATAGCAAGTTGAAATTTGCAAAAGGCGGTTGAAATTACGGATAAAATTTAAAGAATATTTATGGTGCCCGAGGTCGGAATCGAACCGACACGAGGTCGCCCTCGCCAGATTTTGAGTCTGGTGCGTCTACCAATTTCACCACTCGGGCATTTTGCAAAGTTTTGATTGTATAAATTTAAAAAAGATAAGCCCCGAAGACGGGGCTTGAAGCAAGAAAATTATTTTTTCTTCTTGCCTTTTGCAGCTGCAACAGCCTCTTTTAGCTGTTTGCCGACTTTAAATTTTACTACTTTAGTAGCAGGAGATTTGTAAGTTCTGTTTGTGCCAGGAACTTTACCCTCGCGAGCTGCACGCTCTGCAATACCGAAAGATCCGAAGCCGATGAAGCTTATGTCATCACCTTTTACCAAAAGCTCTTTGATAGCCTCAAGTGCAGAATCAACTACCTTAACAGTATCTTTTTTAGAAAGACCTGCCTTATCGGCAACTACTTGGATAAAATCAGCTTTTTTCATGCTAATCCTTTAAAATAAAGTGGTTTGGACGGTATTCTACAATAGTTTCGCAAAAAATACAATAGTTTTTTAAGAAAAAAACGCAAAAATCGGCAAAATTTAGCCGAATTTAGCCCAAATTCGTCAATTTTTCAGATTTTGCTTCTTTAAATTTCAAAATTCCGCCATATTTTTGGGGCTGATTTTTGAAATTTTGCCCGATTTCAAAAAATTTCAAAATTTCTTCCCTTCCCGCTTCATTTTTATAAAATTTCGCCCAAATTTGCCGCTTTAAAATATATAAACTATATTTTGTTATAATCCGCGCAAAATTTCAAAGGCTTTTTTATGACTAAAATTTTAATGATAGAGGACGATTTAGAACTCGCCGAAATTTTAAGCGAATATCTGCAGCAATACGATATCGATATTACCGTCGCGGACGATCCGTTTTTGGGGCTTTCCAAGCTAAATTTAGAAAATTTCAACCTCGTGATTTTAGACCTCACGCTTCCTGGGATGGACGGGCTTGAGGTCTGCAAAGAGATCCGCAAAAACACCGATATACCGATCATAATATCAAGCGCCCGCCACGATCTGACCGATAAGATCAACGCCTTCGACTTCGGCGCGGACGATTATCTGCCAAAGCCCTATAATCCGCAAGAGCTTTTAGCACGCATCAAACGCCACATCGAGCGCTACGACATAAACTCGCTTCAGCGCGCCGCAAAGCCGAAAAAAGACCTCGAAGTGGACGATTTCCGCCACGTCATCAGCTTCAAAGGACAGCCTCTGTCGCTCACTATCGCCGAATACGACGTGCTTTCGTATCTCATCAAAAAGGAAGGCGGCGCGATAACCCGCGAGGAGCTCATATACAACTGCAGCTCCATAAGCGAGGAATCCTCGAGCAAAAGCATCGATGT
>CAJPSJ010000163.1 GCA_905373295.1 uncultured Campylobacter sp.
CACAGTCGTGATCCTGATCGTACTCGTGCAGATCATACAAAGCATCGGAAATTTATTCTATAAAATTACGAAAAAGTAGGGGCTAGACGGTGCTTCTTGCTATCGCGAAAAGTAAATGTACGAGCGATGACGCATACCGCAAGCGGTATTTGACTGCGCCCAAGCTTTGTCTTTTTGTGTTCGTATCCGGCTATTTGTACTCTTGCTTGCACTCAAATTCTACGCTTAGCTTCGGCATCCATTCTCCGTGTTCGTAGCGGCAGGTTAAAATTTTGATTTATGAGCGGACTTTTAAAATTTATCTGCGATCGTTCGGTGAAAATTTAAAGGATCGCGAAAATTTAAAGGATCGCAGGCAGGAAAAGCCTATAAAAGCGGGTATGCCTCGCTGCTTTTGCTCGACGGTTTAAAATTTTAAACAGTTTGAGTACGATATGAAAATTTGCGCTAAAATTTAACGAAAAAACGGTGCGATCTGCTCGCAAAATTTTAGAAAGGATAGTTATGATTTTAGCTTCAAACTACGATGATATCGACTTTGACGCGCTTTATAAGACACAAAAGGCAAAAAGCTCATTCGGCAAAAACTGGCCGAGCATTGGGACAAAAAGGCACCCAGCTTCAACGAAGGCGTGATAAAAAGCGCCTATGCGCGCGAGTTTATAGACAAGGTCGATTTTACGGGCGTTTCCACGCTACTTGATTTCGCATGCGGCGCAGGCGCGCTAAGCGTGCTAGCGGCGGAAAAGGCGGATAAAATTTACGGCTACGATTTTTCGCTCAAAATGCTGGAATTCGCCCGCGAGAACGCTAAAGCCTACGGCGCAAAAAACGCTAAATTTGCGCAAAAAGCCTTTGAGGACGACTGGTCGGACGTGCCCGCGTGCGATCTCGTTTTTGCCTCGCGCTGCCTTGAGGTGGACGATCTAAAAACTGCGCTTAAAAAGCTTCTTTCAAAGACCAAAAAGGCGCTTTACATCACGTTTAAGGTGGGCGGCAGCTTCGTGGATGATGAAATTTTGGATGCGATAGGGCGCGAAGTGGAGCAAAAGCCCGACTTCGTCTATCTTTTAAACATCCTGTTTCAAATGGGCTATCTGCCGAGCCTCAGCTATATCAAAGCCCAGTGTCACGGCGGCGGAGCGAAAAGCGCGGAGGAGTTTGTGCAAAAGACGCGCTGGATGCTAGGCGGCGAGCTAAACGAAGCGGAGGAAGCGTGGCTGGCGGAGTATTTTAACAGCGGCAAGTGCGATGAGCAGCAGGAGTTTATGCACTGGGCATTCGTGCGGGTGGATAAAAACGAATGAGCTTTAGCTTAGTTGCTTTATTTTATGAATGAAGCAGGATAAATTTTGAAGCTAAATTTAGCTAGAAATGAAGCGTAAATTTAGCCTGCCAAAAATTTTATCGATTAAATTGCGAGAGCCGGTAAGTATTCGCTTTTAAAATTTAATGAGAAATCGAGATCACTTGTCTGCCAAAAAAGAAGCAAGTCAAAAAGCCCGCTTCATTAAATTTAAAACGCTACGGAGTAAAAAAGCAAAATTTGAGTTAAAATAACCAAGAAGGGCGGTAAAAATGCAAAAAGACAAAATCCCCGCGGACATCAGCCAAATTCCGCAAGAAATTTTAAAAAGCTACGATAGATTTCGCTTTTGTAGATATCTGTTTTTCGGGGCACTTTTGACCTTCCTGATTTATATCGTCGTGTTTCTTACGTTTGTACATAATGCGCCCATAATGTCGTTTTTATGCATGCTCGCGCTATCTGCGATAAATATACTCGTCTGCCTAAACAGGCTGAAGTATAAAAAATATGCCCTGCTTTTATTTAGCGATGCGGATAAAGCCTTTATGCTTATATGGATACATGTGGCTGCGATATTTTACGTCCTTTATGCTTTAATCGGATTTTATTTACAGATAAAATATCACATAGACTGGGATACACGTCAGATTATACCCGCTATTTTTATCGCTATTTTGGTGGCGATAATAACATATAACGCAAATCCGGAATTTGACGCCGATGAGACCGTGTATCTACCAGCGCCAAAATCGCAAGCAAAAATCGGCGGAGTCATCGCTGATAAAATTTCCGTCGAGCAAAATTTTAACAAAACAAACGGCGAGGCGCAAGGCGCCCAAGATGAAGCCGCTAAATTTGAGCAAAAATTTAATGACGCGAGCCTTGAGGCAGAATCTATCCAAAGAAAAGAGGAAGCGCTGGAGTACGGCAAAGCTCTAGCACGAATTGCAAAAAATTTAAAGCAAAAATATCAACTTCACCGTTTGATCAGATTTACTTTCGCGAGTTTTGCGACAACGGTTTTTTTGATTTTATTTTTATCGAATTCGTACGAATTACACTGGGCATTTATAATTAGCGCCGTTTGCACGATTATATTTCTCTTTTCAAAGCGCAGATACAGCAAACTTTTCGTAGAAAATCCCGAAAAAAGCAATACGATTTTCGCAATAGAAAATTTTGCGATTGTGACATTGGTTTTGTATTATCCCATTATGGCTATAGCGTTATGGCTTGCCGGCGGCGGTAGTGAATCTAGCGATATAGGGTTATTTTTTGGCTTATTTTATCTTCTAGCAGTGACGCCTGTGTCCGTTATTACTACCATTGTTTGCCTAGCACGCAACTTAAGCGTTTATAAAGAGATAAAAGAGTGAAATTAGTAAAATTTAAACGAGTTTTTAAATAACTTTATCGCGCGAATATACTTCATCAGCTCCTTGTCAGAGTATCCTTTTGCTATGGAATGACAGCTTGAATTTAGAATTTAAATCAATCCAAAGCAGCACTTTGCGTCTTTAAATTTGCAAGCCCGCCATCTAAATATATCTATTTATCTGCGTTCATTAAAACGCTTTAAATTAGCTGAGTGTAGAAGTAAGAATAAAGAAGCGTGGATATTTTAGGCATAGCAAATGCGTTTAAATTTGATCTTAAACGCTCAAGGTTACTGCGTTAGCTTACATTTCAGCGCCTCTTGTAAAAGCGCATTGGCTACTACTCTCTCCTTTTTTACGAAGATAAAATTTTCGCCGTATTCGCTCTGCAACTCGCTTTGCGGATCGGCGCCCGTATGCATCACTATGATATTTGCTTTTAGATTGGAGCCGTTTAGCATCTTAGCGACGATGTCTAGCTTTTGCTGATTTGCGATCGTTAGGATGATGACCGACGCATCGCGCGCATGCAGCTCGTCGATCGCAGTTTTTTGCATTATATTTACAAAATATATATTCTCTCCGCGCGATTTGCCCAGATCCACAAGCTCTAAATCGCTCTCAGCGACCACATATAGCAGCCCCTGATCTTTAAGGCGCAACACCACCTCCTGCCCTATCCTGCCGTAGCCTGCTACAATGATGTGATTTTTCATCGGCGGGATTTGGGTTTTATGCTCCTCATCCTCGAGCTTTTCGACCTTGGACTCGAAGCGGTTGGCGATTTTGTTTAAATTCTTAAGAATAAACGGCGTTAAAATCATAGTCGCGGTTACGACTGTAATTAAAATTTGCCCGTTTTCCTTACTTAGCATATCGCGGCTCATCAACAGCGAAAAGATCGCAAGCGCAAACTCACCTATCTGGCATAGCGACAGCGCCGCTTTTAGCGCTATTCTTTTACCGGTCGAGAGAAATAAGATCGCGTAAATCACAACCGTTTTAAGCGCCATTATAACGATAATAGCGAGCAGGATTAGCCCATAGTGCGAGACGATGACCTCGAAATTTATCTGCATGCCAATCGTGATAAAAAAAAGCCCCAGCAGTATGTCTCGAAACGGCGTCAGATCGGCTTCTATCTCGTGTTTATACTCGGTTTCTGCGATGAGCATACCCGCGATGAACGCGCCCAGCGTGTACGAAAAGCCAAAAACATGCGCCAAAAAGCTAGCCCCCACAACGGTAAAAAGGATGGTTGCGATGAAAATTTCTTTAGAATTTGTCCTTACGACGTAGTAGAGGAAGCGGTTGAAAGCAAATTTACCGAGCACGAAAAGGATCACTACCACTATGGCGGCGCTTACGGCGGTTTTTAAGATTAGATAGTTCACGGGGGTATTGTCGGTCGAGCCGAATATGTCAATCATCAGCAAAATAGGAATGACGGCGAGATCTTGAAAGAGCAAGATGCCAAGCACCTTGCGCCCGTAGTTTTGGTTGATTTCGCCTGTTTCGTTGAGCGTTTTTAGCACGATCGCTGTCGAACTAAGCGCGAGCGCAAGCCCGATGATCATCACGGTTTTTATGTTTCCGCCGAAAGCTTGATCGATGATGAGCGCTAGAATAATACCGGTGCCGAGTACTTGGAGTATGCCATTAAAAAACACGTCCTTTTTCATACTCATCAGGTGATGGAAGCTAAACTCAAGCCCGATGGTAAACATCAAAAAGACGATGCCAAATTCCGCCACCTCAGACATATGGGCGTTTTCGACACTGCTTAAGCTATAGATCTGCGAAAAGCACACGCCCGCGACGATATAGCCGATGATAGTGGGAATTTCAAAAATTTTAAAGACGATATTTAGCACTATCGCAAGCGCAGTGATCGCAAGAAATAGCTCTATAACAAGCTCCATTAACTCCCTTTTTTGTAAGATTATGCATAAAATTTAGCGCTAAATTTAT
>CAJPSJ010000164.1 GCA_905373295.1 uncultured Campylobacter sp.
CCTTGCGAAGAAGCGAGACGTTGAGGATAGCTACTCAAAAACCGAGGTGGATAAAAAGTTTACCTCTGTGGGTACGACTATCGCAGAAAAGCTCGACAAAACTGAAACCGCGGCAGATAGCACAAAACTCGGTGGGCTTGCCGCCGATAAATACGCCCTCAAATCCGAGGCTAGCGACGGGCTAAAGATAGGCTCATATCTGCTTTGGTCTAGCGATAGGACTACCCCGGCAGGATTTCTTCCGGCAGACGGTAGGAGACTTCAGAAATCCGAATATATCGAGCTATTCGACGTCATCGGCTATACCTATGGCGGAAGCGGCGAGAATTTCAATCTGCCAAAATTCAACGACGGCAAATTTATCCGCGCTACTGGTGGCAATGCCGCGAGCCTTGGTGTATCACAAGATGATGCCATAAGAGACATTGTGGGAGAGCTGATCAATACCAATGATCGAGTAACAGGTACTGGAGTATTCAGGAGGATTAGAGACGGGGACCCTAAAGGAGGTCTTGGCGGAGGACCGAACGGCAGAGTCGTAGAATTCAAGGCGTCTAACGTAGTGCCTACCGCGAATGAAAATCGTCCATACAATATGAGCGTAATCATACTCATCAAAGCAAAAAACGTCTTTGAGGTCACAAACATAGACAAATCCCCGTATGCTACCGAAACAAAAGCAGGCATTGTAAAGCTCAAAAATTCCATCACGGGGAGCTTGAGCGATACGGCGGTATCGGAAAAAGCGACGAAAGAATACACAGACGCAGCAAAAGCGCAGATATTGAGCCAAATGCTGGGAATAAGTCAGACCCTACAAGACGTAACAACACAAAGGCAGATCGGCGCGACCTACACGAATAAGACGGGCAGACCGATATATTTGACGATTATGTGTCTAGTTTGGACTGACTATACCATCAAAATAGGCGACGTATCTATTTCTTTTGGGGGAGGCGATCAAGGCAGAACATCAAAACAAACATATTACGGAATAGTCCCCAATGACGTAGAGTATTCTCTCACCAGGGGTGGCTCTTTTTACTGGTGGGAATTAAGGTAAGGATAAAAAATGAAATACTACAAAAATTCACAAAATCAAATTTACGCCTACGACGATGACGTGGGCGAGGATCAAATTAAAGAGGGGCTAACGAAAATAACAGAAGCACAGGCAAAAAGTATGCTTGAGCCGAGCCTTGAGGAGCTCAAAGCCGCAAAGACCGCCGAGCTCGCTTCGTGGGTAAACGCAATGGGTGAGAGCTGTAAGGTTGAGATCAAAGACTTTGGCGCCGTCAACGGCGGATATAAATACCTGCTCAATATCGGAAGCATGATCGATACCTTCGATAGCCTAGAAATTCGCGCATTTCGAATGCACGATAATTCGATGAAAAAGATAAACGGGCAAGAGGATCTCAAAAAGATCAAGCGTGCCATTCAGATTGCCGGGCAGAAACTGCACGTGTTGAAATGGGGCTATGAAACCGCAATCGAGAAGGCAAAAACCTCAAAGGCGCTTGAGGCTATCAAATTTGCAGACACAATAGAAGTATAGGAGGATTTTATGGGATATTTTATACTATTTTTGACGAGCTTTATTTTAGGGATTTTGGCTTGTCCGATAGTGATCTTCTTGCGTGCTAGAAAGTGCGACCAATGGGATCATTCCAATATGATGAATATTCTTCGGGTGATCGCACACCTTGCGACTCACCCCGACGACTTTGCGAAATTTCGCTACGAGGACGGCTCAAAGCCTTTTTGGTATCTGCTCGGCGATGAATTCGCGGACATAGTCAAGAGCCGCCCGAGGGGGCCGTAATGTTTGCGATACTGAATAGGCTACGCGGGCAGTATTCATGCTTTGCCAAAGTGAACGCCTTGGTAGTCGCGCTGCTGATATTTGCCTTTTTGGGGAATTTCTACCTTGCGGTCATCTGCGGGCTTGGCTACCTCGCAGGAGAAGCCAAAGGCTGGGGCGTATGGGTCGGCGCTCTCGTAACTCATAGCGGTTTCAAGGATGAGCGCGAAAATAGGCTCATAGAGCGCATCGCCGCTAAGCTTTTCGAGCCCAAAACTCATTGGCTAGCGTATTGCAGGCTTTGCCTATCTCTGCGCGGGCTTTTATGGTGGCTGCCGGTATTCGTGCCGCTAGCCTTTGCGGGTCTTTACGCCGCGCCGCTTCTAGCTGTAGCGCTTGCGGTAGGTTTTCCGCTTGCTTGTGAGCTGGGATACCGCACAAAATGGACGCTACGATTTCGAGCTTTTGAGGCGAGCGATGCGTGGGGCAGACAAGAGGTGTTTTATGGGGCTATGCAGGATTTGGCGTTTATCGCCATATATTTGATATCGAAATTTTAAACAAAGGAGAAGAGATGGCTGCAAAATTTGGAGTAAACATAACCGTTTCGGCAGAGGCGGCGCGACCGATAAGCGTAGAAAGTACTACGCCGATTGGGATCGCAGGATATGAAGAGGTGCTGGAAAACGGCCTACATTTCTATATGACGACAGACAAGGCGATCACCGCACTCGAGGAAATTTACGAGGCAAAAAAGAAGGCGAGCGAGCAATTTAAAAAAGGTTCGATCTATCGCGCACTGAAAGCCATCAGCGATCAAAGCGTGCAAACGCAAATCATCCTAAGTGTTTTTACGCGTACGGATAATAATGATGATAGCGACGATATCACGGCTTGTAAGGCCGCAATCGAGGCCTTTAAAAATGCAAAGTCCGCAACCGGCTATCGTCCAAATTTGCTAATCGCTCCCGAGTTTAGCGGCGAGGACGCAATCAAATCAGCACTCGAAGCTATGGCTACAAGGCTCAAAGCCACCGGTATCGTTGATCTCAAAGCTTCAAGCGCAAGCGAAGCTATCACAAAGATGGGAAGCTTCGGCACCTCTCGCCTGCTTGCCGCCTATCCTTATGTCAAGACCTGGGACGATGAAACAAACGATTATGCAATGACGCCTCAATCGGCTCGTATTGCCGGAATGATCGCCTATGTAGACGGCCTTAGCGAATTCGGCTATTCTGACAGCTACTCTAATCGGGTCATGGGTGGCATCAGCGGCACGGCGATAGACGTAGACTTTGAGCTGGGCGAAACCTGCACGGCGGATGAACTACGCGCGGCGCATATCAGCACGATCATTCGCGAGCAAGGCTTCAGGGCTTGGGGCGGAGAGACTAGTGACGTCGATAGCATTTGGCAAGATCTTGCTAGAGGGAGAATTTTTGATCGTATCTCGCAGGCTTGCCAAAAAGGGGTGTTTTTCGCGATAGATCGCAAAGCCGATCAACTTTATCACGCAAAAAGAAGCGTAGATGAGTTACTGCGGGCCCTCGTAGGAGCTAGAGTACTGCTCGGGTATGAGCTTAGCTGGAGCGCGAAAAATACTTTAGCAAATATCACGGCAGGTAAATTTTACTTAGATGTGCGCATGCAAAACAATCCGATTGTAAAGCAACTAACGCTAGATTTCATCTACGTAGATACATACGGCAAGGTGCTAATGGATGCGCTTAACGCATAACAAAACTAATAAGAAAAATTAAGGAGATAAAAATGCTTAGAAGACAAGTGCCTCAGGCAATCCAGGAAGGAAACGTTTTTATTAACGGACAAGGTTATTTAGGGGTCACTAAAAAACTTAAAATCCCTATGATCGAGTTTGAAACGATAGAGGCGAAAGGTGCGATAAGCGCAAATTATTCGGCAGGTATAATCAAACCGATGGAGGTTGAGTTTACGATCTCCGTACTCGATAAGAATATGCTTGCCGCGATTGGCCTTAATAGCTTTACAAGCCGCATCCCGTTTCTTTTTAAGGCGTCTATCTACCAAAGTGGAAAGGATGGCCCCGTGCCTTTTAGCGCCGCTTTTACGGGCGATATCACGAGTTATGAAGTCAAGGAGTTTGAAAGCGGTAATGAAATGGAGATAACGATCAAACTAGCAGCAAATTTTGTTGACATTAATGTCGATAGCGTGCCGATGGTGCTAATTGATGTCGAAAATATGATATGTCGCATTAGCGGGATAGATTACATGGCAAGCGTCAGGTCGAATTTGGGCGAATAATTTTAAAGGAGAAAAAATGGCAAAAGCAAAATCAAATGTCGTTGAAGAAAACGGCAACCAGTATACCGTAATAGCACTTAGTGATGGTAGGGAGATAAAAATCCGTCACCCAAAAGGTAAAGATCTACGCTTCGCGATGAACGGTAGCGGCGGAAACGATGCCGACATCGTTTTTAAACTCTCATCAACACTTACGTGCCTTAGTTTGGATGAGCTTGACGAGCTACAAGCAAAAGACTGTTCGCTAATCATCAAAGAGGTGGCTGCTTTTTTAGCATAGCCCACACCTTTGAAGGTGTGGCTTTGGTTGCGCATGTGCTCCATTTTTCATTCAGCGAAATAATGGATCTGAATGTTAATGAGTACCACAGATTTTTGAAAATTTCGCAAGAAATTTTAAAGGCTAGTGCGGGTAGCTTTAATTAGTTTTTAAAGCGTCGTAAATAGAGGCGATTGTGACAAAAACAAAAATTACAGCAAAAGGATTTACATCTGCTGTGGCATATAAGATACCGCCTATTACGGCAGAGACGCCC